>NZ_KV812856.1:72613-76894 GCF_001813525.1 Streptococcus sp. HMSC065C01
AGGCTAGGACTTTTGTCCCAGCCTCTTTTTTTGACCATTCACGACGATTTTATGACCGATTCTGACAGAGAGCCACAAAGACTGTCCCTTTGAAGTATACTGTACACAAGATCAATAAGAAAAGAGGGATCGTATGTTTCAGGTAGCATCTATTACAAAATCATTTAAGGAGAAAGCTGTATTAAAGGGAGTGTCTTTTTCGATAGAAGAAGGAGACAAAATTGCCTTGCTGGGAAATAATGGAGCAGGAAAAAGTACCCTGTTCAACATTATCGCTGGGCAGCTCCAGGCCGATTCGGGGACGATAAAGAATTCGCTTGATTTTCAAAGAGAAATTGGGATGATGCCTCAGGGGGATCTGCTCATCGAGGATCTAACCGTTGCTGAATTCGTCGAATTAAAAAGCCGGATGAATCAGGTGAAGCAGGCCGATATCAATGGACTCTTAGAAATGGTCGAATTAAGAGAATCAAGAGAGCAGATGGTGGGAAGTCTTTCCGGTGGTCAAAAGAGACGCTTGTCCTTGTTGGTAACTATTTTGAATCATCCAAAGTTAATTTTTTTAGATGAGCCAACGACTGGCATGGACTTGGAAGCAGTGGATAATTTTTGGAAATTGCTGGAGCAGCAAGAGTTTACATCTGTTGTGGTGACCCATGATTTCAACCAAATTGATGCCTTTTTTACAAAAGTCTTGATTTTAAAAGATGGTCGAATTGCTGCCGCAAAAGCTGTTGAGGACATTCACCAGGATGGTCAAACCATTGAGCAGTATTTCCGAGAAGAGATGAATAAAGGAGGGGAACAAGCATGAGAAAGATTCAATTAAAACAAGTTTTACGAAATAAGCGCTTTGTATTATTCACCATTATTTTACCCATAGGCTGGTATATCTTCTTTTATCAGCTTCAAAAAGGGGTTTCGCCAAGTATTTTATTAGGCATTGCCGTCTTTATCGGAGTCATTGGCAATAGCCTTGCAACCTTTAGTAAGCGTATCGCCTCAGATATCGGGTTTTATTCTTTTGAATCCCATTTTACAAGCTATAGTGTCAAGAACTATTTATGGGATCAAAGCATCGTGCAACTGATTCTGAACAGCTTGATCTTTTTAGCAGTACTAGTAGTTGCTGTTCTAGGTTTTCATTTTCCGGTGACGACTAGCCTGTTGGTACAATTTTTCCTCCTATCCTTGATGGGGATCTACTTTAGCGTGATTGGCTTTGTACTTGGGGTGAGGGTAGATGCTAAGACGATTGATACCATTGGCTTTCCTGTCATTATTTTGGCAGCCATGACCATTATTCCCTTTGATACGCTTGGCGCAAGTGGAGGATTTATGGACTTAGTTGGCAAGCTACAACGGGCTTTCCCAGGCTATTATTATACAAAGCTGATCCAAGATTTGACTGAGAAACAAACGATCGATGTCCCTCAATTGGCGCTCTTTGTTGCAGTATTTGGATTGAATTTGCTATTTTTCTATCTGCTCGTACCCAAAGGAAAAATGGGGAACTAAGAGCAGTTAAAAAGAGGCTGGGACAAAAGTCCTAGCCTCTCAATTATTTTTGGTTTGTCGAGCAAGACGCAGTGGTTGAGCGAGCTCTACTACACTGGTTTCATCAGCTTTTACAGCCCTACTCAACTGTGAGTAGGTGGGACGACGAAATCGAATTCTAACGAATGACCAATTTCTGTCCCACTCTCTATTCTTTGCTATAAAACGGTTATTCGGTATTCGTCCGTCAAGTACTTGGAAAGATCTTGCCAATCTTCTTCCTTAAATTTACAAAGATTGACGAAGAGTTTTACGGTATGTTGCTCTGTATCAATGATGGTATTGGATTTTGAGAGATTTTCTAGTGTAGTATTGTCCCTCAGTTGAAACTCGATGAAATAACTTTTACTATTTTGGTGATCTGGGTCACTGACGTCAGCCACTTTATAGGCTGCAGTTACCAAATCTTCCTTGGGAATAAAGATGTCTTTTGTCAGAATCACTCCCTGATAAGCATGGATCCCATCAGAAGTCAGCTCAAAGGCGATCTGACGACTGGTCAGTCTTTTGATCCCAGCAATGGTTGCATAGATCGCAATCAAAAATAAAAGGATCTGAATGAGAGTGATAAAAGTGATTTTGGGAAAACCCTCAAAACCTAGGATCGATAAAAAAGCTAAGTGGATAAAGAGCGCACAGGCAAAAGCCAGAGAGCCATATCCGATATATTTTGAATAATAGATCTTCATTTTGGACTCCTTACATTTAAGATGAAACGAAAACTTGGAATTTCAAGTACCCTTATCATAGCGGATTCAGGCAAGAACTGTCAAATGTTTGCTAGGGTTCAAAGGTAGCTTTTATTTTAAATGGAATAACAATGATGCAGGATATTCTAACTTTGTACGCTATATTATAGTATCTAAAAAAGTGAGCCAAATACTTTTGAGACAAGCAAAAAAGCCTTGATTTCAAGGCTTTTTCCTGTTGATTTAGATGCCCCCTGCATGGATTTGTAAGAACTTTTCATATTGAAAATAAACAAAAATGTTGAAATATAGCTGATTTTAGGGAAATACTTTTAGGTGTTTTCAATGTCAGGATTTAAAAATGGGGCAAAAGTGGGGCAAAAACGAATGACTCGTATTTTGTTTGAAAACCTATAATACCTAATGATTATACCATACTAGATATATAGTGTTGTTATAAATAAATGTCAGTGCGAGTTCAAATCGGAGGATAAAATGGAAAAACAAATTAATGAAAAAAAAGCCTTGGTTCCCAAAGCTTTTTTTATGTTATAAACTCATTAAAAGAACTCCCAGTTAGATTTGGAATATTTTTTATTCTGTGTCATATAAAAATAAATAAAATGAATGGCTATAGCTAGAGCTAAAATGGTTGTTATACTCACTACTATTATAGGATTAGAAGCAAAGATTAAAGAGAGAATAAAGGCAGCCAGATAGAGTGTCGCTTGGACACAGTAGTAACTTTTCGAATAGCGAAGATAGTGTTTGTTATAGGGCCCATTTACTAGGACAGCAGCTTGAAAGAGGCCAAATCCGATATAAGAGAAGCTGGTTGCAAAGAGACGATTAGCTTCAGGATTCTGAAGAAATCCCATCGATACAGTCATCATCATAAGTCCAATGAAAATAGGATAGTGACTGTAAATTAGAAATAGCCCCTTTTGATTAGATTTTTCATCAATAGCATGGTCGAATTGACCAAAATAAAACAAGAACAGAGAAATCATAATAATGAAATAAAGAACCGAATAAATCGAGAAATTCTCGATTGTAAAGAAGTTAGCTAGATTCGTAATCATCTCTCCAAACGTAATAATGACAAGAAGGGAGATGCGCTCGATTAAATGGGGAAGATTTACCTGGTAATGCTTATCTTTATTAATCGAGGTAATTGGCGTAATAAATGTTAGCAGAATACTAGCATAAAGGATATAGACTCCAATGTAAATAGGAAGAAGAGCTGCTAGATAGATTTCTAAACTTCGTAGACCTGTTATCCATAGAAAACCTTTGATACTTTCCCTATGAACATTATCGGTTGATTTTTTAAAAAATTCAACCAAATATTGAAAAAATAAGGTAAGGGTTAATGTACCAATAGCCCAACAGAGATAATGAAAATATTGTTGCCAATCAGGTCCAATCATATTGGCTATAAAGAGTAAAAGTCCCATTTTGATAAACATGATTACCATGTTAAATAAAGAGTTCTTTCCATAGCGATTGGTATAATCGGTTTGAATCATCCAGGAATCGATGAGAAACAAAATAGCAATGAAAAAATCAAGCAAAGAATTCCAAGTCAAAATACCGTTATGAAGATGGTCGATTAAAGTAGTTACTTTTGAAATTGCAAAAACAAAAACTAAGTCATAAAAAAGTTCTGAAAATTCTACACGTTTATGTTTAATAAGAGTTGTCATCTTAAGACCTTTCTATTTTAGAAGTACAATTTATTATAACAGAAAATGGTAATGAGAGAAAAGGAGATGCTTAAATAACTTTATGTGGCGCGAATTGTCAAAACCTTGGAGCACATTTACCTCATGTACCAACTCACAGGCAGAGTGTTTGATGATTGATAATGAAGAATAAGATTTTACAATAGAAAAGCGAGGATATCCTCGCTTTTTTTATTTAATCTAATAGCTCCTTATTTTCAATTAAGAGCTCTAGTGGAGATTTATCTCTTGCTTCAATAAAACCAGGTTCATATTGGGTATGAAGTGTTCTTTTCTGAGAAGTTGGATCA
>NZ_KV812856.1:76994-78830 GCF_001813525.1 Streptococcus sp. HMSC065C01
TAAAGTAAATCCTCTAAGTACTGTCCATCAGTATGTAGGAAATGCTCGATGTATTTGACAGCTTTTAAGATTTCACTTACTTTATCAGAGTATTCATTAGATTCAAGAACACTCTTTTCTAACTCAATCTCTTTACTCGTTCCAAAGAGTTGGGTTGGAGTTGCATTAAAATATTCTGCTATCTTATCCAAATTTGCAAAGGTAGGATAGCTTTTTTGTTTTTCGTAGTCAGAGATGGACTGTTTACCGATTCCTAATTACCTCAGTCTCTTCAGTCTGTTAATTTTTTTTCGAAAATTTCTCTCATTAGTTAAATTAAATGGTTCTTTTCAATTAAGTTTTAACTTCTATCTGGTAAGTAAAAGGAAAAATAATACCCGTGGTGCTAGTTAAACTCAAAATACAAGAAAAGCCTAAAAGGACTATACTGTAAGTGACAAAACAAAACAGGAGGATAGTCCAAATGAGCCACTTACATTAGTCCTGTGAAATACAGAACTAAATCCTTCACTTAAATTACTTGTCTAACTTTTTGGGGTCAGTACAAACAGTGCTTTTTTTGTTGAAATCGCAAAGAATCTAAGCTTTCTTTTTGCAGATAACATTCGCTCTTTTATTTTCGGTATGATTGAGTCGATGCCCCGTTCTCGACCGGTTATTATTGCAACTTATCGAATGCTAGAGCACTATGCCATCACTTTTTGGAAGAATACTTGGAGCAATTCTACGCAGAATGGAATGCGAAAAAGTGATAATTAAAGAGACAAAAAAGCTGAGAATATGATTTCCCAGCTTTTTTGAATGCGATAGAAATAGCAACTAGACTATTTACGAAAGGCCTCAATAATGTAGGTGAAGCCAGTAACTAAAAATGAAAAGGCAATGACATAAACGACAAAGACACCTGTAGCCACTGGATTGAACAGAATCACTAGACCTAGTAAAAATTCAAGCAAGGCTACCCACGTGATATTGCTACCAATAATAGGGAAAATCAATCCTATACGATTGCCTTTAAAGAAAGCAATAATGGCTTCTACAATTAACCAAATTCCTACAATGGTCGGAATGACGACCGGCAGGGTCAAAAAGCCATAAGCAACGAGGTAAAGAGCTAAGAGAAGACTAACAAATCCTTGGAAAAGATAAACAGGTGAGCGAAGCTCTTTTGGTGCAGAGAAATAGCCTAAAATAGCTGCTATAGAAGAAACCAGTAAACTAAATGCAATCCACCAGCTGTAAGCAACAAGATTAGCTACTGGGTTTGTAAATAGGAAAAGTCCTAAAAGGACAAAAACAACTCCTGCAAGGAATAGCAGTAAACGATTAGAAAATTTCATTTCAATACCCTCTATATAGTATAGTATAGTTTGCTAATAAAACTATTATACTTATTTTTATAGAAAATGTCAATAAAATAAATAAACAATTTGGAAGTTTCAGTCTGACTTACAAAAAGAAAAGGAGTTTTCACTCCTTTTCACAGATTGAAGACAAAGTCCTTATAAAAGTGTCTTCTAAAGATTTTAACTTCAATCTGAAGCGAGGTTATCCTCGCTTTTTCTATTTATCAAACAATTCCTTATTTTCAATTAAGAGTTCTAGTGGAGATTTATCCCTTGCTTCAATAAAACCAGGTTCATATTGGTTATGAAGTGTTCTTTTCTGAGAAGTTGGATCAATATACAACTCATCTCCATCTTCTGTGTATAGTTGGTTGCCTCTTGTTAGGTAAAGTAAATCCTCTAAGTACTGTCCATCAGTTTCTAGAAAATCTTCGATGTATTTGACAGCTTTTAAAATCTCACTTACTTTATCAGAGTATTCATTAGATTC
>NZ_KV812856.1:78930-174111 GCF_001813525.1 Streptococcus sp. HMSC065C01
CTGTTGATTTAGATGCCCCCTGCATGGATTTGGAAAGGATTTTCATATTGAGAGTAATTAAAAATATTGAAATATAAGTGATTTTAGGGAAGTACTTTTAGGTATTTCCAATGTCATGATTTAAAAATGGGGCAAAAACGAATGACTCTCATTTGGTTTGAAAACCTATAATATCTAATGATTATGCTATACTAGAAATATAGTGTTGTTATCAATAAATATCAGTGCGAGACTAATCGGAGGATAAAATGGAAAAACAAATTAATGAAAAAATTATCGAAATGGATAGGGAATATCCCTTTTTATTTTGCTTTAAATCAGATTTTTGGATGGAATAGTAGATGATAAGACAAAATATCTTTGAACATACAAAAAGACAAACGCCAAAAATGACGTCTGTCTACGTTCTGAGGTAGCCTTTAGGCTCCCTTTTTTCTTAGAAAATACCGATGAGTAATTGCATGCCAAGACTAGTCAGGATGATAGCAATCCAGCAAAGGGCTCCAAGAAGAATGGATTTTCCACTGGATTTGATCATAGCAACGAGGTTAGTTTTGAGACCAATAGCACTCATAGCCATGATGATGAGGAATTTGGAGAGCTGTTTGAGAGGTGAAAAGAAGCTATTGCTAACACCAAAAGAAGTAAGGACGGTAGTTAGCAGAGAAGCTAGGATGAAGTAGAGAATGAAAACGGGGAAGATTTTTTTAAGCTTTACTCCTTGGTTGTTGTCTTGTTGACGGCTTTGCCAATAGGAGAGGAAGAGAGTAATAGGGATAATAGCTAAGGTACGAGTCAGTTTGACAATGGTTGCAGATTCTAGAGTATTGGTATGATACAGACTATCCCAGGCGCTAGCTGTGGCTGTTACAGAGGAAGTATCGTTGACCGCAGTACCCGCAAAGAGAGCAAAACCTTCGTTGGAGAGATGGAGCCAAGAACCTAGAGTTGGAAAGATAAGAGCTGCCAAGACATTGAAGAAAAAGATAACAGAAATGGCTTGGGCTACTTCTTTTTCCTTGGCGTGAATAACAGGAGCAGTCGCTGCAATGGCAGAACCGCCACAGATAGAAGAGCCTACCCCAATCAAGGTAGCTAGCTTTGTATCCATGTTAAAAAATCGTTGGAAAAAGAAAGCAATAATTAAAGCGATAGAAATAGTCGAAAGGATGACAGGAAGGGAAGATTTTCCAACTGCGAAAACTTGAGAGATATTGAGTCCAAAACCAAGTAAGATAACAGCATACTGAAGCAATTTTTTGGAGCTATAAGTCAAACCAGCATCCAGTTGTTTATAGGGAGTGAGAAAGGGGTAGAGAATCATTCCGATAAAAATGGCGAAAACAGGTGCTCCCACAACAGGCAGAAAGCCTCCTAAAACCCAAGAGATGATAGAAATGATCAGACAGGCTAACAGTCCTGCCCAATTTTTTGATAGAAATGACATAAAAACCTCCGAAAATAAATACCCCTTATTATAATCTTATTTATCAGAAAAGTAAAATAGAAAATAGAAAGTAGGAATAAGGTAGTAAATTAACGGAATTTTGCGGTCAGAGAGCTTTTTGTAATATAATAGATATATGTTCTTTGATCAATAAGGATGCAAATGTGGCATATGTTATTGAAAAAAATGAATTTGATGAGCCTGGACATGTGAAGTAATTATGTGAGATAAGAAAATAAATAAGAGAGTTGAAAATGTACTGATCCCAAAAGTTAGATTTTTTTCTGTCTAACTTTTGGGATCAGTACATATCCTCGCTTTTTTAATCTAATAGGTCCTTATTTTCAATTAAGAGTTCTAGTGGGGATTTATCTCTTGCTACAATAAAACCAGGTTCATATTGGTTATGAAATGTTCTTTTCTGAGAAGTTGGATCAATATACAACTCATCTCCATCTTCTGTGTATAGTTGGTTGCCTCTTGTTAGGTAAAGTAAATCCTCTAAGTACTGTCCATCAGTTTCTAGAAAATGTTCGATGTATTTGACAGCCTTTAAGATCTCACTTACTTTATCAGAGTATTCATTCGATTCAAGAACACTCTTTTCTAATTCAATCTCCTTACTTGTTCCAAAAAGTTGAGTTGGAGTTGCATTAAAATATTCTGCTATCTTATCCAAATTTGCAAAGGTAGGATAGCTTTTTTGTTTTTCGTAGTCAGAGATGTCTGGAAAGATTGCTCATAAAAAAATGTGGGGCAAATGATGGGGCAAATCAGTTATAGACAAACAAAAAAGCCTTGTAAATCAAGGCTTTTTCCTGTTGTATGTAGATGCCCCCTACAGGGCTCGAACCTGTGACCCATAGATTAAGAGTCTACTGCTCTACCAACTGAGCTAAGGAGGCAAATATAAAAAGCTGTATTGGTGCCGATACTTCACGATTTGTATTGAACCCGCGCAATTAAGCAGGTGGGCAACTCGCTCTGACTTAGCTGCTTCCGCGTGAAACGGCCTGCATACTGCCAGAAGTCTTTTGTTTCCCTAATAATACAAAAAATAGTCGGTCAACACTTAAGTGTGAAGTCGTACACCACAGCGTTTCTATATGTATATGATACCACATTTTGAAAATATTTCAAGGAAAAATCTCAATTTTTTGAAACCGATGTCACTTTTTCTTAAATTGATCAATCTTCTCCTTGGTGGCTCCGAGAGCACGCTCGTACTTGCCATTTTCATTGGGAATAAAGTAGGAAGCGTGTTTGAGCTTGTCTGGCAAGTAGTCCTGATTGACCCAGTTGCCAGGGTAGTTGTGAGGGTATTTATAGTTTTGCGCATTTCCCAGTTCCTTGCTTCCAGCATAATGACCATCGCGGAGGTGGCGAGGAATAGGAAGGTTGCCAGAACTTCTAAGATCAGCCAGCGCCTTGTCCATGGCAACGTAGGCTGAGTTGGATTTCGGCGAAAGGGCTAGATCGATGACGATGTTGGCGATGAGAATGCGGGCCTCAGGAAAGCCGATGCGCTCAGCTGCTTGTAACGCTGTCACGGTATGAATCTGCGCATCTGGATTGGCCAGACCGATATCCTCATAAGCGATGACAGTCAAGCGACGAGCTAGGCTGGGTAGATCTCCGGCTTCGATCAAACGAGCTGCATAGTGGAGACTAGCATCGACATCCGAACCACGGATAGATTTTTGCAGAGCAGAGAGCACGTCGTAGTGGCCGTCTCCATCTTTGTCCATGGTGATGTAGCTGCGCTGGAGACTGTTTTCCATGATCTCTAGCGTAATATGGCGAATTCCTTCTGCATTTTCAGAGGTCGACAGCACCGCCAGATCGAGAGAATTAAAGGCAGAGCGAAGATCTCCATTGGTTGAGGTAGCGATGAAATCCAAAGCGTCCTCATCGAGCACGACTGGAAAATCAAAGCCACGGTCGGGATCATCCAGCGCCGTTTTTAGAGCTTGCTTGACCTCCTCCGTCGTCAACGGTTCCAGCTCAAAGATTTGTACGCGGCTACGAATAGCGGGTGTGACAGAGAAAAAGGGATTTTCAGTCGTTGCACCGATCATGATGACCAGACCGCTTTCGAGCAAAGGCAGGAGAAAATCTTGCTTGGTTTTATCGAGGCGATGGATTTCGTCCAAAAGAAGGACCAAGCCACCAGAAAATTTGGCCTCCTCTGCGATTTCTTGTAGGCGTTTTTTACTGTCAACCGTTGCATTAAAGGTCCGAAAAGCATACTTAGTGGTTCCTGCGATCGCAGAAGCAATACTGGTTTTTCCGATCCCCGGAGGTCCATAGAGAATCATAGAGGACAGACGATTGGCCTCGACCATGCGGCGGATGATTTTTCCCTCCCCGATGAGATGCTCTTGACCGATGACTTGATCGATCGTTCGTGGTCGCATACGGAGTGCGAGATTGTCGGGCATTTCCTTCTCCTTTCTATCTTTGTCTCCTTTCAAAGAGGCGGTTTTTATGGTAAGATTGTAGTAACTATTGTATCATATTCCGCTCTAAGAGTGGGAAATTAGAAAGAGGACGCTATGTCTAAATACGGATTTTTGGATGTTTTAGAAGAGGAGATGGACAAGGTTTTTCCTTTTGATTTTGAGATCAATTGGGATAAGAAAAACCATGCGGTAGAAGTGGCTTTTCTCTTGGAAGCGCAGAATACGGGAGGGGTTGCACTGGTTGATGAAGCTGGCGAAGAATCTGATGAGGATATTTTCTTTGAAGAAGCCGTGCTCTTCTACAATCCAGCCAAGTCTCATGTGGAAGAAGATGCCTATTTAACGGCGATTCCTTATGAGCCTAAAAAAGGCTTGTCTCGTGAATTTCTAGCCTATTTTGCGACTTTTCTTCGGGATACAGCTGAGTTGGCCTTGGATGAACTCATGGATTTCTTAGCAGACGAAGAAGCAGAGAGCTTTGAGATCGTCTGGAACCAAGAAGCCTTTGAAGAAGGGAAAGTTGGCTTAGAAGAAAGTACTTTTTATCCCTATCCGAGATATTAAGAGGCAAAGCTCATGCTTGAAGATTGCTTAGAAGCACGGTTCGAATTTACGGGTTGTAAAATTGTCTTGATTTGTGAGGGTCGAATTCTGACCATTTTGCGCGATGACAAACCAACCATTCCCTATCCCAATATGTGGGACTTGCCAGGTGGTGGTCGTGAAGGAAATGAGACCCCTTTCGAGTGTGTGGCGCGTGAGGTTTATGAGGAATTGAGCATCCAACTGTCGAAAGAGGAAGTGATCTGGTCTGGGATCTATCCCAGTATGCTAGATGGGAACAAGAAATCTGTCTTTTTAGTTGGGAAGTTGACGCAGGAACAGTTCGAAAGTATCATCTTTGGAGATGAGGGACAGGGCTATAAGTTAGTGAGCTTTGAAGAGTTTTTAACTTCAGATCGAGTTGTTCCCCAATTGCAAGAACGAGTGAGGGATTATGTGGAGAAAAGTTTATGATAACACTTGAGAAAGCAGGAGCAGAGGATTTAGAAACCATTATTGCCATTCAAAGAGCCAGTTTTAAGGCAGTCTATGAGAAATACCAAGACGAATACGATCCTTATCTGGAGGACCGTGAACGAATTAAGTGGAAACTAGTCGAGCGTCCCAATAGCTATTACTACTTTGTAAAAAAAGATGAAGAAAACATCGGATTTTTACGAGTTCAGACCAATGAAGAGTTAACGAAAGCTTGGTTGGGGACCGCAGCGATTTTGCCCCAGTATCAAGGAAAAGGGTATGGTTCTGAAGGATTGCGCTTGCTAGAAGAGGAATTTTCAACCGTTTCACAATGGGATTTGTGTACGGTGTTACAGGATGCAGGCATGGTTACTTTTTACGAGAAAAACGGCTATCGTCAAACCCATATCGAGCCTGAAAAAGAAGGCATGGATATGGTCTACATGAAAAAATTGATAGAGAAATAGAAAGGATGGTTCGGTTAAATTTCTAAACTGAACCCGCCCTAAACACTGTGCCAAAAAGATAAACTTCTCTTAGACACAAGCGTCTTCAGAGAATTTCCTATTTTGGCTTTGTGTTTTACGGGCTTGGTATATTAATGATGGAAACATGGCAAGAGCTAAAAGTTACAGTGAAGCGTGAGGGTGAGGAACTAGTCTCCAACCTCTTGATCGAATTAGGCGCCCAAGGGGTCGCAATCGAAGACAGCATGGACTATGTGGGCAACGTCAATCGCTTTGGTGAGATATTTCCTGATGTCGAGCAGCAAGAAGAAATCGTGGTGACAGCCTACTACCCGGAAACGGTTGATGTAGCAGCGGTTGAAGCGGACTTGCAGGCTCGTCTCTCAGAATTGACCGACTTTATGGACTTAGGAGAGATTAATATTGGCACGACTGCCTTGGCTGAGGAAGACTGGGCCGACAACTGGAAGAAATACTATGAACCAGCTCGCATCACTCATGACTTGACCATCGTGCCGTCATGGACAGACTATGAGGCAACGGCGGGAGAAAAGATTATCAAGTTGGATCCTGGTATGGCATTTGGAACTGGAACTCACCCAACAACCAAGATGAGTCTCTTTGCCTTGGAGCAGGTTCTTCGCGGTGGCGAAACGGTGCTAGATGTGGGAACTGGTTCAGGTGTCCTCTCCATTGCTAGCTCCCTTCTTGGTGCCAAGGAAATCTTTGCCTATGACTTGGATGATGTAGCGGTTCGTGTCGCTCAGGAAAATATTGAGCTCAATCCGGGTATGGAAAATATCCATGTTGCCCCAGGCGATTTGCTGAAAGGTGTGGAGATTGAGGCAGATGTCATCGTGGCCAACATCTTGGCGGACATTCTGATTCATCTGACAGAGGATGCTTATCGCTTGGTCAAGGACGAAGGTTATCTCATCATGAGTGGCATTATCAAGGACAAGTGGGACATGGTGCGTGAGTCGGCTGAGTCAGCTGGATTTTTCCTTGAAACCCACATGATCCAAGGGGAATGGAATGCCTGCGTCTTCAAGAAGACCAAGGATGTCTCCGGTGTGATTGGAGGCTAGCATGCAGCAGTATTTTGTAAAAGGCTTGGCTAGCTCACCTGTCACCATAGAGGACAAGGAAACCAGCAAGCACATGTTTCAGGTCATGCGCTTAAAAGAAGGGGACGAAGTTACTCTAGTCTTTGATGATGGGATCAAGCGCTTGGCGCGCGTGGTCAATGTGGAAGCCCGTCAATTGGAGCTAATCGAAGAATTAGCTGATAATGTGGAACTGCCAGTCCAAGTGACCATTGCATCAGGCTTTCCCAAGGGAGACAAGCTTGAGTTCATCACTCAAAAAGTAACGGAACTCGGTGCTAGCCAAATCTGGGCCTTTCCTGCAGACTGGTCCGTTGCCAAATGGGATGGCAAAAAATTGGGTAAAAAGGTCGAAAAACTAGAAAAAATCGCCCTTGGAGCAGCCGAGCAAAGCAAGCGGAATTTGGTCCCAAGCATTACCCTTTTTGAGAAAAAGGCAGACTTTTTGGATCAGTTAGAACAGTTTGATCGGATCGTGGTGGCTTATGAAGAGTCGGCTAAAGAAGGAGAGGCAGCAGCTTTACTTCAGTCTCTGACCGGATTGGAAGCTGGAAGCAAATTGCTCTTTATCTTTGGGCCAGAGGGAGGCCTCTCCCCTGCAGAAATTGAAAGCTTTACAGCTAAAGGAGCAGTGTTAGCAGGACTTGGACCTCGCATCCTGCGAGCAGAAACAGCCCCACTCTACGCTCTTAGCGCAGTGAGTGTTGTTACAGAATTAATGAACTAACGAAGTGAAGGAATCGCTTCGTTAATTTTTTTACAAAAAACTTTTACGAATGATGAAAAGCAAGGTGGATCCCAGAATGATCTTCGAGAAGTATCCGTATATTAAAGTAGCTTCATTGGTTCCCATCTGCTGCTAAAAGTGTTAAAATAGTATCCAAGAAACTGGAGAAAATACATGCCGAAAGAAGAGAATTTAACAGGGGACCAAGTCGTTGCCCTTACAAAAAAATATTTATCACCTGAAGATGTTGCTTTTGTGCAAAAGGCTTTGGTCTATGCGGTTGATTGCCATAATGGGCAATTCCGTCAGTCTGGCGAGCCTTATATCATCCACCCAATTCAAGTGGCAGGAATCCTTGCCAAGCTGAAACTGGATGCTGTGACAGTCGCCTGCGGCTTTTTGCATGATGTCGTAGAAGATACGGATGCGACTTTAGATGATTTAGAGCGCGAATTTGGTCATGATGTGCGCGTGATTGTCGATGGGGTGACCAAGCTCGGGAAGGTCAAGTACAAGTCCCATGAAGAGCAGTTGGCGGAAAACCATCGCAAGATGCTCATGGCCATGTCTCAAGATATCCGTGTCATTTTGGTCAAATTGGCAGACCGCTTGCATAATATGCGTACCCTCAAGCATTTGCGCAAGGATAAGCAAGAACGCATTTCGCGTGAGACCATGGAGATCTATGCACCGCTAGCCCACCGTCTCGGGATTTCCAGCGTCAAGTGGGAGCTTGAGGATTTGTCCTTCCGTTATCTGAATGAAGTTGAATTCTACAAGATTTCGCATATGATGAAGGAAAAACGTCGCGAGCGAGAAGAGTTGGTCGAAGAGGTTGTCCACAAGATTGAGACCTATGCTGGGGAACGCCATCTGCATGGGAAAATTTATGGTCGACCAAAGCATATCTATTCGATCTATCGCAAGATGCAGGATAAAAAGAAACGCTTTGATGAAATTTACGACTTGATTGCCATTCGCTGTATCCTGGATACTCCAAGCGATGTCTATGCCATGCTGGGATACATCCATGAGCTCTGGAAGCCAATGCCGGGGCGTTTTAAGGACTATATTGCCAACCGGAAGGCCAATGGCTACCAGTCCATCCATACGACTGTATATGGCCCTAAAGGACCGATTGAATTCCAGATCCGAACCAAGGAGATGCACGAGGTTGCCGAATACGGGGTTGCGGCTCACTGGGCTTACAAAAAAGGCATCAAAGGTCAAGTCAACAGCAAGGAATCGGCTATTGGGATGAACTGGATCAAGGAGATGATGGAACTCCAAGACCAGTCAGGCGATGCCAAGGAATTCGTGGAAAATGTAAAAGAAGACATCCTGGCAGAAGAGATTTACGTCTTCACTCCAGATGGAACTGTGCGCTCGCTTCCCAAAGATTCCGGACCGATCGATTTTGCCTATGAAATCCACACCAAAGTTGGGGAAAAAGCGATTGGTGCTAAGGTCAATGGCCGGATGGTGCCCCTCAATACCAAACTTCGGACGGGAGATCAGGTGGAGATTATCACCAATGCCAATTCCTTTGGTCCGAGTCGTGACTGGTTGACCCTTGTTAAAACTAGCAAGGCGCGCAACAAGATCCGTCAATTCTTTAAAAATCAAGACAAGGAATTGTCTATTAACCGTGGCCGTGACCTCTTGATGGCCCAATTCCACGAGCATGACTTGGTAGCCAATAAGTTCATGGACAAAAAGCACATGGACAAAGTGCTACAAAAATCAAGTTACAAGACAGAAGAAGCCTTGTTTGCGGCGATTGGTTTTGGAGAGATTGGGGCTATTACCATCTTTAACCGCTTGACGGAGGATGAACGCCGAGAAGAAGAGCGGGCTAAGGCACGCGCAGAAGCAGAAGAGCTAGTCAAAGGTGGCGAGGTCAAGGTTGAAAATAAAAAAGACACCTTGAAGGTCCGTCATGAAGGTGGCGTGGTTATCCAAGGAGCTTCTGGACTCTTGATTCGGATTGCTAAGTGCTGTAACCCAGTTCCAGGCGATGAAATTGTCGGCTACATCACCAAAGGACGTGGTGTCGCGATTCACCGCCGAGACTGCATGAATCTTCGCGCTCAAGACAACTACGAGCAACGCTTGATTGATGTAGAATGGGAAGATAACAACACGACTAAAGACTACATCGCCCATATCGATATTTATGGACTCAACCGTGCCGGACTTCTGAACGATGTACTCCAAGTCCTCTCCAATACAGCTAAGATGATCTCAACTGTCAATGCCCAACCAACCAAAGACATGAAATTTGCCAATATCCACATTTCCTTTGGGATTCCGAACCTATCGATGTTGACAACGGTTGTGGATAAGATTAAGAGTGTGCCGGAGGTGTACTCTGTTAAGCGTACCAACGGCTAGTCTTCTACGAAAATCGACTTCATACTGCGTTAGTTTCGACTGGCCTAACTACAGTTATGCCTGCGTCTCACTGCCTTGTCTGATGTCGATTTTCTTTGAAGAAGGTAGGACATGCTCAGAACTCTTTTATTGTTTGGTTAGCTAGTCTCGCCGTACTTAAGTACTGTCTCGCTGCCTCGCACTAAAAGCAACTGAACAGCCTTTACTTTTCAGATAGTATGCCTGCGTCTCACCACCTTGTTTGATGTCGATTTTCTTTGAAGAAGCTAGGATATGTTCAGAACTCTTTTATTGCTTGGTTAGCTCGTCGTCTGTGGTTGATGTTCTTTCAAGGGTAGTAGTGAATGCCAAATAGATTTATAAAATAGGATAATCAAATGAAATTAGTGATTCAACGGGTTAAGAGTGCCTCAGTTTCCATTGATGGTCAAGTCTACAATGCGATCCAGCAAGGCTTGTTGCTCCTAGTGGGAGTGGGGCCTGAGGATGACCAGAAGGATTTGGATTATGCGGTCCGCAAGGTATCGCAGATGCGGATTTTCTCAGATGAGGAAGATAAGATGAATCTTTCGGTCAAAGATATCCAAGGGGAAATCTTATCGATCTCTCAATTTACCCTCTTTGCGGATACCAAAAAAGGCAACCGTCCTGCTTTTACAGGGGCTGCCAAGCCAGAGATGGCCAGTCAGTTATATGATGCCTTTAATGATCAATTAGAAAAAGAAGTCCCTGTCAAACGAGGGATCTTTGGGGCCGATATGGCGATTGAATTGATCAATGATGGTCCAGTGACGATTTTGTTAGATACAAAAAATCCATAAGTAAGAAAACATGCAGTCGGATTAGACTGCATGTTTTTCAATATAGAGTTGTTGGGCGATCACTTGGTTGATAGAAATTTCTTGTCCATGGATGACTAAGTGATAGAGGCCTGTGTAGTCATCATATCGTTGAAACGCGATAGTATCCCCAATCTGGAGATGGATCTGGTCTAAGAATTTTAACAATTCATAGGTGTCATGGACCCTTTGCAGAATATAGAGACCAGGTTGGATCGCTTCGCTGAGACGGTCTTGGTAGGCTTCGACAAGCCTTTCGCCTTTCTTTGGAATTGTCCCACCGTGAGGGCAGGTCTTAGGAGTTCCAAGCATGTGATCCAGCTGGTCAATGAAATGTTCAGAAACGGTATGCTCGAGAACTTCTGCCTCTTCATGGACTTCTTCAGTTGTATAGTCAAGTTTTTCCAGAAGAAATACTTCGATCAAGCGGTGCTTGCGGTAGAGATCAGAGACCAACTGCGATCCTAGATCCGTTAGCAAATACCCACGAGACTTGTCCTTCACCAAGAGACCCTCTGAGATCATGCGCTTAATCATCTCGGTCACAGCGGGTGGAGAGACCTGCATGCGACTCGCGATTTCCTTGTTGCTAATTTTTTCTACTTCTGTGCCAATTTCATAAATGCACTTGAGGTAATCTTCTTTGTTTGGTGTCATGCTTTCCTCTTTTCTTCGCTCACTTCTAGTATATCAAAAATATCCTCAAAAACGCTAGTGGAGTAATGAGAATTGTCTCAAGCTCCAAAAGATGGTAGTATAGTAGCATAGAAAGGACGGCACTATGAACAGACGGGAATTAGTGAGATTAGGCTGGAGAGAGAGTAGTTTAGCCTATCTAGAGAAGCACTTGCAGGGATTGAAAGATCCACAAGCCTACCAAGAACAATACCAGTCTGTCTTTTTCTTTGCCAGTCCTCTGTTTCAAAACATGTGGTTTCAAGAGATCAAAGATCTAACGGAAACGGCTGCCCAAGACTTGCTGAGGGGAGTCATGAAAATTCTTCTTATGCCAAGTGACCTGTCCGGAACTTGTGAAGAAACAGCCTTTCTTCTGAGTAGGATGTCTCCAGATTGTCCGCCAGGTTCCGACTTTTGGAAGGCTTTTTCACACGTCGTGCAAATCGCCTTTGAAAAGGATCCCTTAGCAGATCAGTCGGGAGATCAGCTCTTGAAACGCCAGGTTCACCAGTTACGCTACCTACTTTCAAGTTACCAAGCCCAATGGATTCGGACGCATAAGGCCAGAGCTGGACAGACTGACGAGGAGGCCTTACAAGCTTACATACAAAAGGCTAGAGCGGTCACGGTGGATGCTTATGCGGCTGCCCGCCTTCACAATAAGGTCTCCCTAGGGCCAGATGGTCACCTTCATTATCCATCAGGGGCCTCCCAACAAGTCAATTTCAAGGTCTTGTTAAATTTTCATACGGAGTATATTCTCGATCAAGCCGGGCGTTTTCTCAATGAAGTCGATCCAGTAGAAGTTTCTGAAAATGGCATTGTCAATGGGGCTAGTTTTAACTACGGGCTGGCTAGGGGACGGACCCATAAGGACTTAGATATTGACCCCGTCAAAGCTTGGGACCCAGCCTTTCGGAAGCAGGTCCTTTATCGTCAAGGTGTTCGCTATCTAGCCCCTAAAAATGATCGCAGTGTCGAAGGCTACTGGAGTCGAAAAGGGGTCTTTGCACAAGGAGGCAAGAGCTACAAGCAACAAGTGGCACAGCGCGTGCGGAGTTTCCTCAGAGGCATCCCTCGCTTACGCTGGCGCGTCCTCCTACAGAATGGACTTCATCGGATTTTATAGCAATGGAAAAGAGGTCGCAGACCTCTTTTTTCATTTATCCAAGCGCATTGACGGCTTCGATTGCAGCGTCGTAATTTGGTTCGCTGTTGATATTTTCTAGGTATTCAACGTAAGTAACCTTGTTATCCGCATCTAAGACCAAGACAGCACGCGCAAGTAGGTGCCATTCATTGATCAAGAGGCCGTATGCTTTCCCGAAGGAATGGTCGTAGTAGTCTGAGAGCATGATGGCATTGTCGAGCCCTTCAGCAGCGCACCATTTACCTTGAGCAAAAGGAAGGTCGACAGAGACCGTCAAGACGACAGTGTCTTCCATATCCGATAAGGTTTGATTGAAGTGACGTGTTTGAGTGGAACAGATACCAGTGTCAATAGATGGGATGATGCTGAGGACTTTTTTCTTGCCAGCGAAATCAGCTAAAGATTTCTTCTCAAGAGCTGGAGTGATCAATGAAAAATCATGGGCCATTTCCCCTACTTGAAGTTGAGATCCGGTAAAGGTCACAGGGTTTCCTAAAAATGTTGCCATAAAAAGACTCCTTTTTTGTTTTTATTGTACCGCAATACCGGTGGAGGGACCACTGATTTGTTTAGAAATCTGAATGGTCTACTGACTCAATCCTTCTGCGATCTTGTCTAAGTTCCACTTCATCATGCTGTAGTAGCTATCGCCCTTTTCTCCTCCTTTGGCAATCGAGTCAGTGAAGATCTTTGCATAGATCGGGATATTGGTATCCTTAGACACAGTTTTCATAGGACGCTCATCGACACTGGATTCGACAAAGAGGGCCGGTACTTTGGTTTGCCGGAGCTTTTCTACCAGCGTTTTGATTTGGTCAGGTGTCCCTTCTTCTTCCGTATTGATTTCCCAGATATAGGCAGATGGGACGCCGTAGGCTTTGGAGAAGTACTTGAAGCAGCCTTCACTGGTTACAATCATCTTCTTCTCTTCTGGGATATTGTTGAATTTTTGTTTGGCTTCTTGGTCGAGCTTACTAAGTTTTTCAGTATAGGCTGCTAGATTTTTTTCGTAGAAGTCCTTATTTTTGGGATCTTTTGCGATCAATTGTTTGGCAATGTTTTTAGCGTAGAGGATCCCGTTTTCGAGATTGAGCCAAGCGTGAGGGTCTTCTTTTCCAGCTTGGTTTTGGCCTTCCAAGTAGATGACGTCGACTCCGTCGCTAGCTGCGAAATAGTCTTTGTTTTCAACTTTATTGGCATTTTTGACCAATTTAGTAAACCAAGCATTGCCACCGGTTTCGAGGTTGATCCCGTTGTAGAAGATGAGGTCTGCTTGCGAAGTCTTTTTGACATCTTCTGGAAGCGGTTCGTACTCGTGAGGATCTTTGCCGACAGGAACGATACTGTGCAGATCGATCTTATCCTCAGCAATATTTTTAGTTATATCTGCAAGGATTGAATTGGTGGTGACCACTTTCAATTTACCAGAAGCTCCAGAAGAAGAGCCTTTGCTACAGGCCAACAGACCAAATAAGAGCGCCACAAAGAGGGCGAGGATAGAAGCGGTTTTTTTCATGTGTTTCTCCTTTAATGAGATGAAAGAGCGTGCTTATTCTTTCTCTGCTTAGGAGCGATAAAGAAGCTGATGAGAAAGAAGACAGCAGAAGTGAGGACAATACAAGACCCGACGGCGATGTTTAAGCTATAGCCAATAAAGAGTCCCAGGATGGATGCAAGAGCACCTAATCCGGATGAAAGGAGCATCATGGACCAGAGACTATTGGTATAGAGATAGGCCGTCGCAGCGGGTGTAATGAGCATGGCGACGATGAGAATGGTTCCGACACTCTGCATAGCAGTGACAGAAACCAAGGTCAAGAGCACCATAAGGAGGTAGTGATAGACCTTGACCCGGACGCCCATGGATTGAGCCAGAACAGGATCAAAAGATGTGAGCAGTAAGGGTCGAAAGAGTAGGACAATCACCAGCAAGACCGCAGCACCAACACCGATGGTTATCCACATATCCCGGTCTTGGACGGCCAAGATATTCCCAAAGAGGATGTGGAAAAGGTCGGTGGAACTTTTAGCGACTCCAATCAGGATGACTCCTAAGGCGAGGAAAGAAGAAAAGGTAATCCCAATTGCAGTGTCGCTCTTGATGATGGAGTTGCTCTTGATATAGGTGATAAGGACGGACGCCAGGAGGCCAAAGACAATAGCGCCAATAAAGAAATTGATGCCCAGGATAAAGGAGAGAGCCACACCAGGAAGAACTGCGTGTGAGATAGCGTCTCCCATGAGAGACATGCCTCTTAAAATAATGAAGCATCCAACGGCTCCAGCGACAATCCCGATGGCGATGGCTGTGATCAGGGCATTCTGTAAGAAGTGGAATTGCTGTAATCCATCGATAAATTCTGTAATCATCCGACGCCACCTCCTATAAAGAGTTCATGCCCATAGGCTGCATGCAGATTTTCTTTGGTAAAGGTTTCCTCTGTTTTCCCAAATGCAATCAGTTTACGATGAAGGAGGAGGACCTGGTCGAAATAAGCTGGGACCTTGCTGAGGTCGTGATGGACGATCAGAATGGTCTTGCCTTCTTGTTTCAAGGTCTGGAGGGTCTGCATGATGATGTCTTCGCTGACAGAGTCAATCCCTGCGAAGGGCTCATCCAAAAAAATGACATCCGCTTCTTGGACCAAGCAGCGGGCGATCAGCACCCGTTGGAATTGCCCTCCTGAAAGCTGGCCGATCTGGCGATCCGCTAGATCAAGAAGATTGACAAGTTTCAAGGCATTTTCCACTTTTTGGAGATCTTCTTTGCTTTTTCTCTTGAAGATAGAAAGGTGGGGATAAAGACCCAGTGAGATGCACTCTCTCACCGTGATGGGAAAGTGGAAATCAATAGCGGATTTCTGTTCGACGTAGGCCACCCGTTGAAGAACTTGGCTGAGATCTTTTTGATCGAGCTGGACCTTTCCCGCATGAGGGAGAAGTCCTAGCATGGCCTTGATTAGGGTTGATTTTCCAGCCCCATTGGGGCCAAGAATGCCTAGGATGGTTGGACCCTGGATGGTGAGGGAAAGATCCTCCAAGGCCAGTGTTTGCTGGTAAGCAACACTGAGATGTTCAATTTGAATCATGATTTTGCTCCTTTACCATTAATATACATGAATAAAAAAATTAAGTCAAGTTAATTTTTGAAATAATTATACACGAATAAAAAGTTAAGTCAAGTTAATTTTTAAAATAATTCAACTTAAATCTCTTGAAATCATTGAAAAAAGTTCCTATTTTTGATAAGGTTATTACAAAAGAATGAAAGCGAGAAGATCATGGTACGTTTACAAGATGATTTTTATGATTACGTCAATGGGGCATGGGCTGAGACAGCTGTGATTCCAGATGACAAACCGTCAACCGGTGGTTTTATGGACTTGATCCAAGATATCGAAAACTTGATGTTGGATATTACCGGAAAATGGCAAAGAGGAGAAGAATTGCCTGAAGATAGCATTCTGCAAAACTTTGTCAAATACCACAAAATGGTGGCAGATTTTGATGCACGGGAAGCAGCTGGTGTGGCTCCAGCTATGCCCTTGATCAACGAAATCAAGGCCTTATCTTCCTTTGAAGACTATACCAGCAAGTTGGGCACCTATGAGCTAGCTGGCAAACCAAATCTCTTGCCATTTAGCGTGTCACCAGACTTTATGAATGCCCAAATGAATGTCTTGTGGGGAGAAGCACTCGGTTTGATTTTGCCTGATACAACCTACTATGAAGAAGACAATGAAAAAGGACCAGAGTTATTAGCTGTTTGGCGTCAAATGGTTGAAAAACTCTTGGCAAAATTCGATTTCTCAGAGGAAGAAATCAAAGATATCCTAGATAAGGTCATTGCGGCTGATGCAGAATTGGCCAAATATGTCTTGTCAAACGAAGAAAAATCAGAGTACAACAAACTCTACCATCCTTATGAATGGGCAGATTTCAAGGCCTTGGTTCCAGAATTGCCACTCGATACTTTCTTTACAGAAGTGATCGGACAAACGCCAGATACTATCATCGTGCCAGAAGAGCGTTTCTGGAAGGAATTCGCACCAACATTCTACTCAGCAGCCAACTGGGAAACCCTTCATGCTAAATTGAAACTCGGCGCAGCTCTTTCTTGGACTTCCTTCTTGACCGAAGAAATCCGTGTCCTGTCTGGTGAATATGGACGGACCATCACAGGGACACCAGAAGCACGTCCGAAAGAAAAGGCAGCTTTGGCTTTGGCAGAAGGACCTTATAGCCAAGCGCTTGGGCTCTGGTATGCGGGCGAAAAGTTCTCACCAGAAGCAAAAGCAGATGTAGAGCACAAAGTAGCGACCATGATTGAGGTCTACAAGGATCGTCTTGAAAAAGCAGACTGGCTCGCTCCTGAAACCCGCGAAAAAGCCATTGTCAAACTCAATGTCATCACACCGCATATCGGCTACCCTGAAAAATTACCAGAAACATACGCCAAAAAGATCATCGACGAGAGCAAAAACTTGGTAGAAAATGCCCAAAAATTGGCTCAAATTTCCATTGCCCATACTTGGAGCAAGTGGAACCAACCAGTCGATCGGAGCGAATGGCACATGCCAGCTAATATGGTCAATGCCTACTATGATCCGCAACAAAACCAAATCGTCTTCCCAGCAGCGATTTTACAAGCACCTTTCTATGACCTTCACCAATCATCATCAGCCAACTACGGCGGAATCGGTGCAGTCATTGCCCATGAAATCTCCCACGCCTTTGACACCAATGGAGCATCCTTTGATGAGCACGGTAGCTTGAAAGACTGGTGGAAGCCAGAAGATTACGAAGCCTTTACCGCTCGGACTCAAAAAGTCATCGATCAGTTTGAAGGACAAGACTCTTACGGTGCCAAGATCAACGGGAAATTGACCGTTTCTGAAAACGTAGCAGACCTCGGTGGTATCGCTGCAGCCCTTGAAGCCGCTAAGAAAGAGGAAGATTTCTCAGCAGAAGAATTCTTCACCAACTTTGCTCGCATCTGGCGCATGAAAGCTCGGACAGAGTACATGCAACTCCTCGCAAGTGTCGATGTCCACGCACCAGGAAAACTCCGCACCAATGTCCAATTACCAAACTTTGACGAATTCTTTGAAACCTTTGATGTCAAAGAAGGCGACGGCATGTGGCGCGCACCAGAAGATCGTGTGATCATTTGGTAAATCAAGATACTAAGCCCGTAAAAAAAGCGAGAAGAAAATAGGAGATTGACCATGTGGGCCATGCCCACCAGGCAATCTCTCTTTTTCTCGACGCTTTTAGGGCGAGTTCAATTTCGCGATACTAGTTTTGTTGATCAAAGGAAGTAGTCTCAACTTCAGTTAAGCGATTGATTTTCTTGATTGCTCGTGAAAAAAATAAAAATCCCCAGAGTTAAGTTTCAACCTACTGAAACTAGCTTTGGGGATTTTTGATAATAAGATACATCAAATAAAAATGAAACGCTTCCAATGACTGCGTGAACAGATAAATTTAATTGATTGGAGCCTTGTATAATTCTTTGAATTTCATAGAAATAAATGCTACTATGGGTGTGAACTAAATAAATTTTAAAGGAGCAGACTATGAGAAATTTTGCAAGTCCGTCACGTTACATTCAAGGGGAAAATGCCTTGTTTGAAAATGCGCAATCTATTTCAGAATTAGGGACTCACCCTGTTTTACTATGTGATTCAGTGGTTTATGATATCGTAGGGAAACGTTTTGAAGAATACCTTGGTCAAAATGGGCTTACGGTTTTGCCAGTCTTCTTTAATGGAGAAGCTTCTGACAACGAAATCAATCGTGTGGTTAGTCTGGCAGAAGAAAATGGCTGTGATTTGGTCATTGGACTTGGTGGAGGAAAGACCATCGATAGTGCAAAAGCTATTGCTGATCTTCTAAAATCACCAGTTGTGATTGCTCCGACCATCGCCTCTACAGATGCTCCCGTTTCCGCCTTGTCGGTTATCTATACGGATGAGGGTGCCTTTGAGCGCTATATCTTCTATTCTAAGAACCCAGAATTGGTCTTGGTGGATAGCAAAGTCATCTCTCAAGCACCAAAACGTTTGCTCGCTTCTGGAATCGCAGATGGATTAGCGACTTGGGTCGAAGCGCGTGCGGTAATGCAAGCCAATGGAAAAACCATGTTGGGTCAACGACAAACCTTAGCGGGTGTCGCCATTGCACAACGTTGTGAAGAAACCTTATTTGCTGATGGACTCCAAGCCATGGCTGCTTGTGAAGCCAAAGTCGTAACCCCTGCTCTTGAAAACATCATTGAAGCCAATACCCTTCTTAGTGGTATTGGGTTTGAAAGTGGTGGGTTAGCAGCTGCCCATGCCATCCATAATGGCTTTACAGCCCTTACTGGGGACATCCACCATTTGACTCACGGTGAAAAAGTAGCCTACGGAACGTTAGTTCAATTGTTCTTAGAAAACCGTCCGAAGGAAGAATTGAATAAATACATTCGTTTCTATCAACAAATCGGTATGCCAACCACTCTGAAAGAAATGCATCTTGAAACTGCAAGTTATGAAGATCTTCTCAAAGTTGGTCAACAAGCCACCATCGAAGGAGAAACCATCCATCAAATGCCATTTGAAGTGAAGGCTTCTGATATTGCCCAAGCCATCGTAGCAGTAGATGCCTACGTTCAAGGTTTAGACTAAATCAATATCTGTCATTCACAGATAATGTAGACAAACTGATTTTTTACATCAAACAAACTAATGGATGCCTAAAAAATTAAAATTAGATACTTTTTAAGGCTCATTAAAAAATACTTAGGAACTTTCCGCCGTGAGAAAAGTGCCTGAAAACAATTGTTTCAGGCACTCGGGAGTTTTGAGACCTTAGGCTCAAAACTAAGTCATGGAACTTCTTCGAAGTTCGCTGACGTCCGTACTCACCTAAGGAAAGTTTCTAAGATGGCTTTGTCGACAAACCAAGAACTCCCATACCTTATGGTAATGGGAGTTCTTTTCCTATTTTCTTCTTTTTGGATCGGTTTGTTTAAAGATCAGGTATAAAATTCCGGCAGGCAAGAAGCAGAAGAGCCACATAACATCGAGTCCCTTGCTTTTACTGCTAGAGGTCGTTGTTTTAGACTCACTTACGGCCACTCCCGCTTTAATACTTGGAGATACCTGTTGCAAGCCGTTCTGGACGACTAGGCGGTTATTTTCTAGTTTTAGCGCTGGCTTCGTCCCCTTCTTAACGGTCGCATAGAAGTCTTGCTTCAAGTGAATTGTCTTCCCGTCGATGGTATGATCGCCTGCAGAGAGGATTTTTTTATACTGGTAGTCTGCGAACATTTTCTCAGCCAAGGTATTCCCGATTTGATTGCGGTAGCTTTCGGCGATCTCGACATCGTAGTTCCCAACCCCCAAAATCACTTCGATAATCCGCTGTTTACCCCGCTTGGTTGTCGCGGTGTAGTTGTAGTCAGCAGTCGGGCTGGATCCAGTTTTGAGTCCATCTGTTCCTTTAAGGGCGAATTTTCCACCTTCGAGGGAAGTGTTGTAATTATCGTAGCTTTGCTCGTAAGGGGTTCCTTCCATGATCGTAGTATGAGCTTGCTTGGTGTATTCCAACATTTCTGGCAGGTCGTTTACGATGTGATAAGCCAGAATAGACATGTCCCGCGCTGTGATTTCGTTATTGGCATTGACGTCGTAGCGCTTAGGATTGTAGTAGCCCTGAAGGACCGAAATCATCGCCCCATTTGGATTGTGCCATTTGGTATGGCTCATCCCCATTTCTTGTGCGTACTGATTCATTAAGTCCAAAAACTTATCGGGATCATTGTCAGTAACGGCGTTGGCCAGCATAATCACGGCCGCACTGGAAGATGGAACAAAGAGCATCTTGATCAATTCAGATACTTTGTAGTCAACACCAGCTACAATAGGTGAGTTACTTAACAGATTGTTTTCCGAGATGGCTTGGTCTGCCTCTGTTGCTGTAACCACGGTATCATATTTGATCTTGCCTTCTTTGAGGGCCCGAAAGACTACATAGGCACTCATGAGTTTGGCCATGCTTCCTGAGTCCCGGACCGTGTCGATATTGTCTCCGTACAATATAGCTCCAGTATTGGCGTCGATGACGATGTCAGCCTTAGGCTTGTAAAAATCATCCAATACCAGTCCAGCATCAGCTGCGATTTTCATGACATCTTCTTGCTGGTAGATGTCGTCCGCAAAGGCAGTGGAAATAGGGCCTAATGTCAAGACTCCTACAAGGAGGGACAAGAGGCTGTGTTTTAGTCGTTTGTGTAAATGTTTCCCATAATTCATAGATTCCATTATATCATACAGGCCAGAGATTCAACTTGAAAAAATTCTAGAAAAAGTAGAAATTGAAAAAATAAAGAAAAAATAGAATAATTTCGCAGTAAAAGCGTTTACATTTCCCTAGAAAGTGCTATAATTTAAATTGAGTATAACATTTTTTACAATGAGGTGATTTATATGAACAAAGGGAAGGTACTCTTAGCGACCAGCGCTCTGCTTTTATCAGCTGGTGTACTGGCAGCCTGCTCAGGAGGAAAATCTGGAAGTTCCGGCGGACAGACTTTTAGCTATGTCTATACCCAGGATCCGGATACTCTCGACTATTCGATTTCTAATAAAAAATCGACTTCCGAGTTTACAGGAAATGCGATAGATGGCTTGTTGGAAGTGGACAAGTACGGGAACTTGATCCCATCGCTTGCTAAAGACTGGACTGTTTCCAAGGACGGCTTGACCTATACTTATAAACTCCGTAAAGGAGTCAAGTGGATGACTTCTGAAGGGGAAGAATATGGAGAAGTCAAGGCCAAAGACTTTGTCACAGGTCTCAAACACGCGGCAGACAAGAAATCACAAGCGATTTACTTGGTCCAAAAATCTGTCAAAGGCTTGGATGATTATGTTTCAGGGAAGACATCTGATTTCTCAACTGTTGGAGTAAAGGCTATTGATGATTATACCGTTCAATATACCTTGAGCCAACCAGAAAGTTTCTGGAATTCTAAGACTACGATGGGGATCTTGATGCCGGTTAACGAAGAGTTCCTGAAATCTAAAGGAGATGACTATGGTCAAGGAACTTCTCCATCTAGTATCCTATACTGCGGTCCTTATTTGATCAAATCTATCACTTCTAAATCTTCTGCGATATTGGAAAAGAACCCAACCTACTGGGATGCGGATAATGTTAAGATCAGTAAAGTGAAGCTGACCTATTATGATGGACAAGACTCAGAATCCTTGATTCGTGGATTTGATAACGGCGACTATACAGTTGCCCGTGTTTTCCCAAATGGTTCCAACTATAAGAGTGTAGAGAAGAAGCATAAGGACGACATTGTCTATACTGACCAAGGTTCCTCTACCTACAACCTTTCCTTCAACATTGACCGTCAGGCTTATGAAATCACAAAGAAGACTACTGATGCTCAAAAGACTTCAACCAAGAAAGCAATCTTAAATAAGGACTTCCGTCAAGCCATTATGTTTGCCTTTAACCGCAAGGCTTATGTAGCGCAAACTAACGGGGAAGCGGGTGCCAATAAGGTCATCCGTAATACCTTTACGCCACCAAACTTTGTCCAAATCGATGGCAAACAATTTGGGGATGCAGTAGAAAAAGACCTGGAAGCTTATGGGGATGAATGGAAAGGGGTCTCTGTCGCAGATGGAAAAGACACCCTCTACAATCCAAACAAGGCCAAAGAAGAGTTTGCCAAAGCCAAGGCAGACTTGCAGGCTCAAGGAGTTGAATTCCCAATTCATTTGGACCTTCCAACTTCTTCAACTTATACAGATGGGATCAAACAAGCTCAATCCTTTAAACAGTCAGTTGAATCTACACTAGGAGCAGAAAATATTGTCATCGATTTGAATATGATTTCTGAAGATGATCTTCAACGAGTGACTTACTTTGCTGAAAATGCTTCCCAACAAGACTGGGATCTAAACAATAACTTGGGCTGGGGACCAGACTATACGGACCCATCTTCTTACATCGACATCACCAGTGGTAAATCTGGTGAAAATGCCAATTCTTACTTTGGATTCGATGCTGGTACGGATAATGCGGCGGCAAAAGCAGCTGGCTTTGATGAGTACAATCAATTAATTGAGGACGCTCAAAAAGAAAACACTGATGTGAACAAGCGTTATGAAAAATATGCTGCGGCTCAGGCTTGGTTGACCGATAGCGCCCTCTTGATTCCGATTCATTCGGATGGGGCTTCTCCAGTCGTTCGTAAGACTGTACCATACTCTGCAGCCTTTGCTTGGACAGGCCACAAGGGTCAAACCTTTAACTATAAGTATTTAGAAGTTCAAGACAAGGTCGTAGCGGCGAAAGACTATGACAAAGCGCGTGAACAATGGAAGAAAGAAAAAGAAGAATCCAATAAAAAAGCGCAAAAAGAACTTGAAAAGCATGTGAAATAGACTTTTCTTAGCGAAAACAGGATGGACAGGTCCCGTATGGGACCTGTCTTTTTCTTTGTCTGAACCTTTAAAAATCGCCTAAAAATGGTATAATAGGAGCATCACGAAAATTGGAGAGACGCTATGAGTTTTTACGATCATAAAGAAATCGAGCCTAAGTGGCAAAAATACTGGGCTGACCATCATACTTTTAAGACAGGAACAGATGCTTCAAAACCTAAGTTTTATGCATTGGACATGTTCCCTTACCCATCTGGAGCGGGTCTGCACGTAGGACACCCAGAAGGATACACAGCGACTGATATCCTCAGCCGTTTCAAACGTGCACAAGGCTACAACGTCCTTCACCCAATGGGCTGGGATGCCTTTGGTTTGCCTGCAGAGCAATACGCTATGGATACAGGGAATGACCCAGCGGAATTCACAGCGGAAAACATTGCTAACTTCAAACGCCAAATCAATGCGCTTGGATTCTCTTACGACTGGGACCGTGAAGTCAACACGACAGATCCAAACTACTACAAATGGACGCAATGGATTTTCACCAAGCTTTATGAAAAAGGTTTGGCTTATGAAGCGGAAGTGCCAGTAAACTGGGTTGAAGAATTGGGAACAGCCATCGCCAACGAAGAAGTCCTTCCTGACGGAACTTCTGAGCGTGGAGGCTATCCAGTTGTTCGTAAACCAATGCGCCAATGGATGCTTAAAATCACCGCCTATGCAGAGCGCTTGCTCAATGACTTGGATGAGTTAGATTGGCCAGAGTCTATCAAGGACATGCAACGCAACTGGATCGGGAAATCAACTGGTGCCAATGTGACCTTCAAAGTGAAAGGAACAGACAAGGAATTCACTGTCTTTACGACACGTCCAGATACCCTTTTTGGGGCAACCTTCACTGTTTTGGCGCCTGAGCATGAACTAGTAGATGCCATCGTAAGTGCTGAACAAGCTGAAGCCGTAGCAGATTACAAACACCAAGCTAGCCTCAAATCAGACTTGGCTCGTACAGACCTTGCCAAGGAAAAAACAGGAGTTTGGACTGGTGCTTATGCCATCAACCCTGTTAACGGTAAAGAAATCCCAATCTGGATTGCCGACTATGTTCTTGCTAGCTATGGAACAGGTGCTGTTATGGCCGTACCTGCCCACGACCAACGTGACTGGGAATTTGCTAACCAGTTTGGTCTTCCAATCGTAGAAGTGTTGGAAGGTGGAAATGTAGCAGAAGCTGCTTACACAGAAGATGGCCTTCACGTCAACTCAGACTTCTTGAACGGTCTTAACAAAGAAGAAGCGATTGCTAAAATCGTGGCTTGGTTGGAAGAAAAAGGCTTCGGTCAAGAAAAAGTTACCTACCGTCTTCGTGACTGGCTCTTTAGCCGTCAACGTTACTGGGGTGAGCCAATCCCAATCATCCATTGGGAAGATGGAACTTCAACAGCTGTTCCAGAAAGTGAACTCCCACTTGTCTTACCAGTAACTAAGGACATCCGCCCTTCAGGTACTGGTGAAAGCCCATTGGCCAACTTGACAGACTGGCTGGAAGTGACCCGCGAAGATGGCGTCAAAGGTCGTCGTGAAACGAATACTATGCCACAATGGGCCGGTTCAAGCTGGTACTACCTCCGCTATATCGATCCACACAACACTGAGAAATTGGCTGACGAGGATCTCCTCAAACAATGGTTGCCAGTCGATATCTACGTAGGTGGTGCAGAACACGCTGTGCTTCACTTGCTCTACGCTCGTTTCTGGCATAAATTCCTCTATGACCTTGGTGTTGTTCCAACTAAGGAGCCATTCCAAAAACTCTTTAACCAAGGAATGATCTTGGGAACCAGCTACCGTGACCACCGTGGCGCTCTTGTGGCAACTGACAAGGTTGAAAAACGTGACGGTTCCTTCTTCCATGTGGAAACAGGGGAAGAATTGGAGCAAGCGCCAGCTAAGATGTCGAAATCCCTCAAGAACGTGGTTAACCCAGACGATGTGGTGGAACAATACGGTGCGGATACCCTTCGTGTCTATGAAATGTTCATGGGACCACTTGACGCTTCCATCGCTTGGTCTGAAGAAGGCTTGGAAGGAAGCCGTAAATTCCTAGACCGTGTTTACCGTTTGATCACAAGTAAAGAAATCGTTGCGGAAAACAATGGCGCTCTAGACAAGGTTTACAACGAAACTGTTAAGTCTGTCACTGAGCAAATCGAGTCGATGAAATTCAACACAGCCATTGCCCAACTCATGGTCTTTGTCAACGCGGCGAATAAGGAAGATAAACTCTATGTGGACCACGCTAAAGGCTTTATCCAATTGATTGCCCCATTTGCCCCTCACTTGGCAGAAGAACTCTGGCAAACAGTCGCAGCAACAGGTGAGTCAATCTCTTACGTAGCATGGCCAACATGGGACGAAAGCAAATTAATTGAAGACGAAATCGAAATCGTCGTTCAAATCAAAGGAAAAGTCCGTGCTAAACTCATGGTCGCAAAAGACCTATCACGCGAAGAATTGCAAGAAGTTGCTCTCTCTGACGAAAAAGTCAAGGCAGAGATTGATGGCAAAGAAATCGTGAAAGTGATTAGTGTCCCTAATAAACTCGTTAATATCGTTGTGAAATAAAAAATAAATCCTTCAGAGTTCAGCTCTGGAGGATTTTTGACTCTTCTTGACAAGAAAACGATATTTTGTTAATATCATTAACAAAAAGAAGGAAACTATGAATAAGAAAGAACTGCATAAGTTTAATAATCGTTTTAACAGCTTTGTTTTAGCCTTTGAACGGTTGAAAAAGGATCAGCACAGGAATAGTATTGATAAATCAATCACTATTAATGAAGTCCATTTGATTGATCTAATAGGTCGGAATCAGCCTGTGAATCTAGTGAAATTATCTGAGTTACTTGAAGTATCAAGGAGCGCTATTACTCAGAGTGTTAGACGTTTAACCAAGAAAGACCTCGTTGCTTTTGAATTTGCACAGGATAATGAAAAAAATAAATATCTGATATTATCCAAAAAAGGGGTTGAAGTTTTTAACATCCATAAAGAGCAGCAAGAACATATTGAAAAAGCCATTTTTTCAGTTTTAAGAAACTATAGTGATGAGGACCTTCAAATGGTTATGAAACTGATGGATGATGTTGAACAGGTATGGCGAGAATTACCGTGGTAAAAATCACGGTAATTTTAAAACTACATTGTTAATCACATTAACAAAAAAAGAGGAAGATATGAATATACAAATTGAACTTATCTCAGAGTCTGAGTTAGCAGACGAATCTTTTAATATTGTCATCAATGGCTTAAAACCAAGAGAAACATATCGAGTCGAGATGTACCTAACTGATTATTATTGTATCAATGCTCCCATGCTTTTAGCTCATGATGTTTTATGGAGATCAATAGGGACTTTTGTATCAGATAAGTATGGTATTATTGATATTTCACAAACTCCATCTTGTTCTGGCTCTTATGAAGGCATTTCAACAATGGGACTATTTTTTAATGCTAAGCCCTTGACCAATGAGAGAAAGAAACTTCCAAACTCTCTTTCTGAAATTCCCTTATTAGATCATTTTTTTGTGGATATCAAAATTATGCAAGAAAATACTATCATTGCAGAGAGAACTTTCACAAGACATTACATGAGTTCGCAAATTAGTCATCAAGATATTTACGGGAAATATTTTCAAGGGAGACTCTTCTATGATAAAAAGGCAATAAAAACACCAGCATTGATTATTGTGAGCGGTAGTGAAGGACGGATTGAAAAGGCACAGAATATAGCTCAGCTTTTATCTTCTAGAGGTTATATTTGCCTAGCAGTTGCCTACTTTGGTTTAGAGGGGTTACCAAAACATTTGGAACGTATTCCTTTAGAGTGCCTTGTGGAAGCAAAGGATTATCTACGTCAGCATCCCCAAGTAGATAGTGAAAAAATTGGAATCTATGGACGGTCTAAGGGAGCAGAATTCGTTTTAGCTGAGGAGAGCCTTTTTAATGACGTTCAATGTTTGGTACTAAATTCACCCTCTGATGTGGTATATGAAGGGATAAAAGGGAAATGGAACTCTCATACTTCTTCTTGGACGCATTTGCAAAAGGAACTTCCCTATCAAAAGTTTCGACTTGGAGATTATCTATTCAGTAAATTTTTTAGAAAAACCTTCCCCAAAGATTGCTCTGCTAGGATAGATATTGGTCAAATGCATTCACCAATCTTATTGCTCGGAAGTACTGTTGATGAAATATGGGATGCCTCGTCAGCGATTGATGATATTGTCTCACATTATAAAGGCCACTACATTACCTTTAAAAAATATCATGAAACAGGTCACATGTTGACAGTGGCTTATCAACCAAATCATCGTTATCGAAAAGATTGGCGTTTATTGATGAAAGAGAGTAAGGATTCTTGGTTGGCTACGATTCATTTTTTTGATAGGCATTTGAAGAAGTAATAAAATAGATTATAAATATGCTATAATAGTTCCAACTAAGATAAAAACACAGTTCTGGTTGGTAGTCCAGACGTAGGCAAGCCTATCAGTAACCTTCCTCCTTGGTTGTCCATTCTTAGGGATAGATTTAAGGAGGTGCTGTCGTGGAAACAATTTCAATTGGATTGCAGTTTATTTTGAAGATGGATTTTGGCATGGTTTGTTCGAACAAGTGTATCGAGAAACTTATCAAGTTTGTCGTGTGACATTTGGTCAGGAGCCAAAAGATGATGAAATTCTAGAGATCTTACAGACTCAGTTTACTCAATTATCTTTTAGTCCAGAAGCTATAGTTAAGCAACATGTAAAAATCAAGAATCCTAAACGATTACAGCGAATGGTGAAGAAACAAGTAAATCAGAAAGTTTCTTCCAAGTCGAAAGAACTATTGCAGTTGCAGTATGAGGAAAGGAAAAAGATTTCAAAACATCAATCTAGTGTCCAAAAACAATTGCTCAAACAAGAGAAATTCGAACGCAAACAGCAAAAACGAAGAGAGAAGCATAAAGGATATTAACCCTTATCTCTTTCATCAAAAAAGCCTCGGTAGGAAGAACCCTACCGAGGCTTTTTAACATGTTGAAAACGATTGTTGAATATCTGGATGATTTTCCCAATCAGCTCGATTGTAGCTTCCTGTAATGGTGTGCTCTTCAGAAAAGAGCAGAACCCGTTCCACAATCGGAGCGATTTGCTCGAAATGGTGGGAGGAAATCACAATCGTTTTTCCTGCTGTTTTGAGTTCTTGGAGCAAGGCGACAATCAGCTTCTGGTATTTTGGTGAGAGACCGTTAAAGGGCTCGTCAAATAGCAAGAGACTAGGATTCATGGTGAGGACACTAGCGATAGCGACTAGCTTCTTTTCCCCTCCGGAAAGATGGTAGGGAATACGATCTCTCAGGTGCTCAATCTCTAAAAGAGTGAGTGTATCATTGACGCGTTGTTCGATTTCAACTGCCGATAAGCCGAGTTGACGTGGGCCAAAAGCCAGTTCATCATAGACGCTTGTATTGAACAATTGGGTATCGCTGTTTTGAAAAATGAGTCCAACCTGCTGGAAGAGTTGCCCAGCACGATGGGGATCTTTCAAGAAGTCTTTGTCAATGGTCCAATCCTTGAAGTGGTACTGACCAGAAGACAGGGGCAAGAGCCCAACCAGAATTTTAAAGAGGGTCGATTTTCCAGCTCCGTTTGGGCCCATCAAGCCCACGGTTTCCCCTTGCTTGATCTGTAGTTGAATATCGTGGATTCCAATCTCATCTGTGTAGTGGTAATTTCCATCCTGAATGGTAATCATAGGGCTTCCTTTCTAGCCAAGTAAGGTCGTGAAGGTCGTGAGAACCGCCAATTCCAATAGGAAAAAGACGTCTTCCTTCTTCCAGTGGAAGGCTTCTTTGCGCTTTGTATCCATACCGTAGCCTCTCAGCAACATGGCCTCGTAGACCTCTTTGGTATGGTTCTTCGTTGATAGATACAGGAGACCCAGAAGAGAGCCAAAGAGATGGAGGTTCACTTTTTGACCAACGGTCCGGAGTTGGACGCACTCAATTTGTTGGTGAAGGTGTTTTCCCAAAATATAACTATATTTCAGCGTAATATCAATGGTCTGGACAAAGGTCTTGGGGACATGTAGCTGCCTTAGGGCCTCAACCAGTTGGATGCTTGTGGTAGTGGCTAAAAAGAGAGAAATATTGAGGACAATCATCCCTGCACGTAGCAAAAAGAGTCCTCCATTTTGAAATCCTTGAAATAAGATGCTAGGCAATATCACAATTGTGGAAATCAACAGCACCTTGAACAGGACCTTAAAGAGGTGGAGTAGGACCTCTCCAGGAAGCATGGCAATGTGCATTAACAAAAGGATGCCGATCAACCACAGTTGGATGGGATGGTGGGCAGTCGTAATGAGAATGGCTAAAATTAAAAAGGAAACGAGCCGCATCCAAGACGAAGTTTTGGCCTTGAATGCGGGCGTCGTTTGTTTCATTTTGCCAAGAAAGTGGCGCAATGTTTGAAGATTCATTTGTAAATAGTGATGGCTTTTTGAAGCTTCTAGAGTCGCTTGCTCTTGATGAAGCCAGTCAGGGAGTTTACGCATGAGAAGTCTTTTCTCCGTTCATTGATCGAATGATTTTACTGATGATATAGAAAATGAGAACAGCTGTAATGGCTGATAGGATATAGCCAATCGCAATTTTTGTTCCAGGAATGGTGTAATCACTGAACAAGGCTTCAAAAGAGAATCCATTTTTGATCCCTGTTGGGACTTTGCCATGAAGCAGGCTACCCAATTCTTCAGTAGACCATTCACCAAAAGCTGTCCCATCTGCGAGGAGTCCAAGTGGGCTGAGGACGATCAAAGCAAGGAGTACCCAGCGAATTTTTTTAACAAATGAAGTTGTATTGACTGTACTTGGTGTGTACAACTCTGCAGGAGCAACTTGTTTTACAAAACGGTAAATCACAACGGTGAAGAAGGCTTCGACCCAACCTGCGACAAGGAGGTGAGCACCCAACATAGCAGGCACCGTGATACTCAATCCATAAGGATTATAGAGTGGCTGACCAGCTTCTGACGCGATGAGGGGTTGCAAGCCCAATTCAACACCAGCTAAGAAGGCAGCAGCATTGATCGAAAGAAAAGAACCGATAATAACGCCAAGCGTTTCCTGATGGTGCTTGCGGAACAAGTTATAAATAGCATAGCCAACAAAAGGCATCACAATGGCCATGTTGAAAATATTGGCCCCAAGAGCGAGAATCCCTCCGTCACCAAATAAGAAGGCCTGTAGGAGTAAGGCAACTGTCAGCGCTAGAGAGGCCGCATAGGGACCTATGAGAATGGCAAGAAGGGTCCCTCCGACAGCGTGAGCGGTCGTTCCACCAGGAACAGGAACATTAAACATCATCAATAAGAAGGACAAAGAAGCAGCAATCCCAAGCATCGGCGCTAGCTCTTTATTTTCTTTTAATTGGACCTTGACTTTTTTGATGGACAAGACAATAACAGGCGCAGCAGCAACCGCTAAAACTGCACAACTTGCAGGACTAAGGTAATTATCTGGTATATGCATAACAAATTCTCCATTAGTATGATTTAATTTCGTTAACAGATTACCACATTATAAAATCAGGTGTCGTTGCAAAACGAGTCCAACATTTGTTACACTTGCTAGAAAGAGGGAGAAAAAACTAGTTTGAAGGGCTAGAAAGGCTTTTTAAGGTGAATTTAGATAAAATTATTGGTTCCATATCGAAATAGTTGACAGATGTAACGAACAGTGATACAATGACTGTGATATTTCGATATAGAAATAAAAAGGAGACAAAATGGACAAGATGCAAGGGGGCTACCAAGCTTTACAAATACGCTTGTTAAATGGGCGTATCTTTCAAAAACTCTTGAGCAAGGAACCAGATGCCCAATACCGAAGTGAACAGGGGAAAATTTTAACGATTTTGTGGAAGCAAGAGTTGGGGTGCGCTACTGCGACCGATATCGCTCTTGCGACGGGTCTAGCTAATAATACCTTGACCAGCATGGTTAAGAAATTGGAAGAACAAGGCTTGGTTACGATTCAACCTTGTACGCAGGATAAAAGGAAAAAATATATTTCTTTGACAGACCTCGGTTGGGCGCAAAAAGAAATCGGTGACCGCGTTAGTAAAGAGTTGGGTGAGATTTTCTACCAAGGATTTTCGGATCAAGAAATTCAAGAATTTGAAGCCTATCAAGAGCGGATTATCACAAATCTAAAAGCTAAAGAAAATGACATCTAGGGAAAGGAGGCAACAGTTATGATTGGAATTACAGGTGTAACAGGGAAATTAGGTTCCTATGTGTCTGATCTTGTCGATAAAAAAGGAATTGCTTCTATCCATCTGGCAAGAAGTCCAGAGCGGGCAACAGTCTACGCGTCAGCGGAAATTCGTAAGATAGTGTATGCCAATACACCAGAGGTGGTTGAGGCCTTAAAGGGTATTGATATCTTGTTGATGATTTCTGCTCGGGAAAATCCAGAGCGTGTCAAGGAGCACAAGGAGTTTTTGGATGCTGCAAAACTAGCAGGGGTGCAACATATTGTTTATACCTCCTTTTATGGGGCAGATGAGAAGGCAACTTTTACCTTGTCTCGAGATCATGCCCAGACGGAAGCCTATATCAAGGAGTTAGGGTTCACCTACACTTTTTTGAGAGATAATTTTTACTTGGACTTCTTGATTGATATTGCACTTGAAAATGGAGAGATTCGTGGTCCGGCCGGTAGTGGCCTGGTATCAGCTGTTGCCCGTAAGGACACATCTAGGGTTGCAGCAGAGATTCTTTTAAATCCTAAGGAGTGGGAAAATCAAACCTTGAATCTGACAGGGCCAGAGGATCTTTCCATGGAAGAAATCGTAGCGCTTCTCTCAAAAGAGACGGGTGTCGCCATCACGTATGTAGATGAATCGGTAGAAGAAGCTTATGAGTCACGGAAAAAATGGCCAGCACAAACATGGGAGTACGATGCCTGGGTCAGCACCTATACAGCGATTAAAGCTGGAGAACAAGCTGGGGTTTCTACAGATGTCGAAAAAGTCCTAGGGCATCCAGCAAGCAGCCTATTGGATATTCTAAGAGACAGAAAACTTATTGAGGAAAAATATGATTGAATACAAACATGTAGCCTTGCGCTATACAGAAAAGGATATTTTAAAAGATGTCAATCTCCGCATTGAAAATGGAGAATTTATGGTGCTAGTGGGTCCTTCAGGATCTGGAAAGACCACCATGCTCAAGATGGTCAATCGTCTCTTGGAGCCGACTGATGGCAATATCTATATGGATGGAAAACGTATCAAGGACTATGATGAACGGGAGTTACGTCTCAGTACCGGCTATGTCCTTCAAGCCATTGCCCTATTTCCAAACTTGACGGTTTCGGAAAATATAGCTCTTATTCCTGAGATGAAGGGCTGGAGCAAGGAGCAAATCGCTTCGAAAACAGAAGAACTCTTGAACAAGGTAGGCCTGCCCCCTGCAGATTATGCCCATCGTTTACCAAGCGAGCTATCTGGTGGAGAGCAACAACGGATTGGCATTGTGCGAGCTATCATTGGGGAACCAAAGATTTTATTGATGGACGAACCTTTTTCAGCCTTGGATGCCATCTCCCGTAAGCAGTTGCAGGCTCTTACCAAAGAATTGCACAAAGAATTCGGCATGACGACCATCTTCGTAACCCATGATACGGACGAGGCCTTAAAATTAGGGGATCGGATTGCAGTGCTGCAAGAAGGAGAGATTGTACAGGTAGCGGATTCTGAGACCATTCTTGCCCAGCCAGCCAACGACTTTGTCGCAGATCTATTTGGAGGTGCTCACCATGTCTAAACTACTTGCAACCTTTCAAGAACGCTTTGGGGACTGGCTCGCTGCACTGGGGCAACATTTGCAACTGTCATTACTGACCTTGCTCCTTGCGATTTTTCTAGCTGTTCCTCTAGCTATTTATTTGAGTATCCACAAAAGAACAAGCAACTGGGTTTTACAGATAGCTGGGATCTTCCAGACCATTCCTTCCATGGCTCTTTTGGGCCTCTTCATTCCTATTATGGGAATCGGGACGCTTCCGGCCATAACAGCTCTTGTCATCTATGCCATTTTCCCCATCCTTCAAAATACCATTACCGGTTTACAAGGGATTGATCCAAGCCTTGAAGAAGCAGGAATCGCCTTTGGGATGACCAAGTGGGAGCGACTCAAGAAGTTCGAGATTCCCTTGGCCATGCCCGTCATTATGTCTGGGATTCGCACGGCAGCCGTGATGATTATTGGGACAGCTACCCTAGCTGCCTTGATTGGAGCAGGGGGACTTGGTTCCTTTATCCTCCTAGGGATTGACCGCAATAATGCCAGTCTGATTTTGATCGGTGCCCTATCTTCTGCCTTCTTAGCTATCGCATTTAACCTTCTTCTCAAATGGATGGAAAAGGCCAAATTGCGGACCATCTTTGCGGCTTTTGCTGTGATGGTTATTGGATTAGGAGCTTCTTATACACCAAGTCTTCTTCCAAAACCGAAGAAAGAAAATCTGGTCATCGCTGGAAAGTTAGGACCAGAACCTGAAATTCTCGCCAATATGTATAAGATCTTGATCGAGAAAAATACAGATATGACAGTGACCGTCAAACCGAATTTTGGCAAGACCACCTTCCTCTATGAAGCCCTGAAAAAAGGGGATATCACTATCTATCCAGAGTTTACAGGTACGGTGACCGAAAGTCTCCTCAAGCCAGCACCACAAGTCAGTCATGATCCAGAAACAGTCTACAAAGCTGCCCGAGATGGGATCAAACGACAAGACGACCTGGCCTTGCTCAAACCTATGGCTTATCAAAATACCTATGCTGTTGCAGTCCCTAAAAAGATTGCCCAAGAGTATGGACTCAAGACTATTTCAGATTTGAAAAAGGTGGAAGGACAACTCAGGGCAGGCTTTACGCTTGAGTTTAACGACCGAGAGGACGGAAACAAAGGCTTGCAGAAGATCTATGGTCTCAACTTACAAGTCTCCACCATGGAGCCAGCCCTTCGCTACCAGGCGATCCAGTCTGGGGATATTCAAATAACGGATGCCTACTCAACAGATGCCGAGCTGGCTCGTTATGACCTGGTGGTCCTTGAAGATGACAAGCAACTCTTCCCACCTTATCAAGGGGCGCCCCTCATGAAAGAAGCTCTTCTTAAGAAACATCCCGAATTAGAAGCTGTTCTCAATAAGTTGGCGGGTAAAATTACGGAAGCCCAGATGAGCCAGATGAACTACCAAGTCGGAGTAGAAGGCAAGCCTGCTGCTAAAGTAGCGCGTGACTTTTTGGTAAAAGAAGGGTTGATAAAAAATTAACAAACCATTCTCAAGTCTTTGCACTTGAGAATTTTTTAATAGAAAGCAATTTTATATCCTTTCAGCAAGCTTTTGGGGTAGAGGGATAGACCTTCTCTTCAAAAAATCTCCATTGAGTCTGGCTTAAAATTGTGTTACAATAAGCCTTGAAAATGAATGAAAGTATATGGAAAAAGTATGAAAAAACAACCAGTGATTGGAATTACAGGAAATGAAAGACCCTTCCCGGATGATCCAGACGCGAACATGAGTTATGCGGCGACTGGTTTTGTCGAAGCGGTCAAAGAGGCAGGAGGGATTCCATTGATCTTGCCAATTGGAGATGCGGCCTTGGCCAAAGACTACATATCGATGATTGATAAGCTCATCATCACCGGTGGACAAAATGTCTTGCCCAAGTTTTACGGAGAAGAAATCACCATTGATAGCGATGACTACCTCTTAAAACGTGATCTTTTTGAGTTGGCCTTGATTGAGGAAGCGCGTGCGGCTAAAAAAGCGATCTTTACCGTCTGCCGTGGAACCCAGCTCTATAATGTCGCTCTAGGGGGAACTCTGCATCAAGATATTGAACACCATTGGCAGGACAATCCAGGTCAGTACACTAGCCAAGAGTTGGTGACCAAGGATCAGACGGTCCTGCAAGAGATCTATGGTAAGACCAGTCGCATCAATTCTTTCCATCATCAAAGTATTAAAGACTTGGCAGATGGCTTAGAAGTGATCGCGCGGGATCCTAAAGATGACATCATAGAAGCCGTTCAATCCACAGATGAGAGCCGTTTCCTCGGCGTTCAGTGGCATCCGGAACTGCGTTTTGACAAGAGTCCAGCAGATCGCAAGCTCTTTGATTATGTCGTGAATGAATTATAATGAGGACCAGCTTCCTTAGGAATTTTTCCTAAGGGGCTTTTTCTTTAATCTGCGTAAGAAAGACTGTAAATTGTGCCTAGGTTTTGGGGGAGGATGCGCTACAATAGAGCTAGTAGAATGAGGAGGATTAGGACATGTATCAATTTCCAAAGGATTTTTTATGGGGGAGTTCGACCTCGGGCCCTCAAACGGAAGGACGTCTATCTCAGGATGGAAAGGGAGACAATCTCTGGGATTACTGGTATAGGATCGAGCCCAACCGCTTTTATCAAGGGCAAGGACCAAAGAAAACATCGACTTTTTATGAACACTGGGAAGAAGATTTGGATCTCTTGTTAGAAACCGGCCATACTGCCTTTCGGACCTCTATCCAGTGGTCCCGTATTTTCCCAGAAGGACGAGGGGAGATCAACCAAGCAGGCGTTGATTTCTACCGTCGTGTCTTTGAAAAGATCAAAGAAAAAGGGATTCATCTCTTGGTTAACCTCTATCATTTTGATTTACCGATGGCTCTTCAAGAGCAAGGGGATGGTTGGGAAAATAAAGAAACTGCCTATGCTTATCAGGAATATGCGCGTTTTTGTTTTAAGACCTATGGGGATCTGGTCGATCAGTGGATCACCTTTAATGAACCCATTGTGCCTGTGGAGTTTGGTTATTTTTATGATGCCCATTTTCCTCATAAGGTAGACGCAGCAGCAGCAGTTAAAGTAGCCTACCACACCCAGTTGGCAAGCTCTCTAGCAGTCAAGGCCTGTCACGAGGTGGATCCTAACTATCGTATCGGGATTGTGCTCAATCTAACACCGGCCTATCCTCGGAGCCAGCATCCAGAAGATGTGAAAGCTGCGCGCATTGCCGAGCTCTTTCAAGCCAAATCCTTCTTAGATCCATCTGTTCTTGGTCATTATCCTGAAGAATTAGTGGAGATCCTACGGGAGCGTGATCTCTTGCCGGATTATGATCCTTTTGAATTGCGCTTGATCGAGGAAAATACGGTGGATTACCTAGGGGTTAACTATTACCAACCACTCCGTGTGGCGGCTCCTCGTTATGCTCCAAATCCAGCATCTCCCCTACTCTTTGAACAATTTTATGAACCTTATGTTATGCCAGGCCGCAAGATCAATCCCCACCGTGGTTGGGAAATCTATGAGCAAGGCTTGTATGACATTGCCCAAAATATCAAGGAAAACTATGGCAATATCGAGTGGATCCTGACCGAAAATGGGATGGGGGTTGAAGGAGAGGAAAAATTCCGCAAGGATGGCGTGATCCAAGACGACTACCGGATTGACTTTGTCAAAGACCATCTTCGTGAGCTCCACCGGGCTATTCAAGATGGTGCTAACTGTAAAGGTTATTTGATCTGGACCTTTATTGACTGTTGGTCATGGCTCAATGGCTACAAGAACCGCTATGGCTTAGTTGAGTTGGATCTCGAAAGTCAAAAACGAACCCTCAAAAAATCTGGTCATTGGTTCCGTAAGTTGAGTCAGCGGAATGGATTTGAAGAGTAGAAAAAGCAACCTATCAACCAAGATGTTGATAGGTTTTTCTTAACCCTCCCTTAACTAGACCAATTTTCTTGAATTTCCTAGTTGACAAACTGGAAGAAGCATTGTATACTGACTCCGCTGGTTGCTTTTTGGTCAAATTAGACTAGACCAATTTTAAAGTAACTGAGAAATCGACCATAGGTCATTTGACTAAGTAAAGGGGAAAGTATAGCAAGGCTATATCGTAAAAACTATGTGCGGAATCGTTGGTGTTGTAGGAAATACAAATGCTACTGATATTTTGATTCAAGGACTTGAAAAACTCGAATACCGAGGCTATGACTCTGCGGGTGTTTTTCTGGCTAGTGAAGGCAAGAGCCAATTGGTAAAGGCAGTTGGCCGCATTGCAGAATTGTCATCTAAGGCAGAAGGTGTCGAAGGGACAGCTGGGATCGGACATACCCGCTGGGCCACTCATGGAAAACCAACTGAGGATAATGCTCACCCACACCGTTCTGAAACAGGTCGCTTTGTGTTGGTCCACAATGGGGTCATTGAAAACTATCTTGAAATCAAGGAAGAATACCTAGCAGGTCACCATTTCAAGGGGCAAACAGATACAGAAATCGCAGCCCACTTGATCGGAAAATTCGCTGAGGAAGATGGGTTGTCTACGCTTGAAGCCTTCAAAAAAGCCCTCCACATCATCCGTGGGGCCTATGCTTTTGCTTTGATGGATGCGGAAGATCCAAGTACCATCTATGTGGCAAAAAATAAATCACCACTCTTGATCGGTCTTGGCGATGGCTACAATATGGTTTGCTCTGATGCTATGGCCATGATTCGTGAAACCAACCAATACATGGAAATCCATGACCAAGAGTTGGTCATTGTCAAGGCTGATAGTGTTGAAGTGCAAGACTATGATGGAAACGTCAAAGAACGGGATAGCTACACGGCTGAACTTGACCTTTCTGATATTGGAAAAGGGACTTACCCATACTACATGCTTAAAGAAATCGATGAGCAACCAACTGTCATGCGTAAGTTGATCCAAGCCTATACAGATGAATCTGGTCAAGTAGTGGTAGACCCAGCTATTATCAAGGCTGTTCAAGAAGCAGATCGCATCTATATCCTTGCGGCTGGTACCTCTTACCATGCTGGATTTGCGTCTAAGAAGATGTTGGAAGAGTTGACAGATACTCCAGTAGAACTCGGTATTTCCTCTGAATGGGGCTACGGTATGCCACTTCTCAGCAAGAAACCACTCTTCATCTTCATCAGCCAATCTGGTGAAACAGCTGATAGCCGCCAAGTATTGGTCAAGGCCAATGAAATGGGCATTCCAAGCTTGACAGTGACCAATGTTCCAGGTTCAACTCTTTCACGTGAAGCAGACATGACCATGTTGCTCCATGCGGGTCCTGAAATTGCGGTAGCTTCTACTAAGGCTTATACGGCTCAAATCGCAGCCCTTGCCTTTCTTGCTAAAGCTGTTGGGGAAGCCAATGGCAATGAGAAGGCCAAAGCCTTTGATTTGGTGCACGAATTGTCTATCGTTGCCCAATCGATCGAATCAACCCTTTCAGAAAAAGAAGTGATCGACGAAAAAGTTCGTGGCTTGTTGGAGACAACCCGCAATGCTTTCTATATCGGACGTGGCCAAGATTACTATGTTGCCATGGAAGCCAGTCTGAAATTAAAAGAAATTTCTTACATCCAATGTGAAGGCTTCGCTGCGGGTGAGTTGAAACACGGTACCATCGCTCTGATCGAAGAGGGTACACCGGTCATCGCTCTCTTGTCTGATCCAGTCCTAGCCAGCCACACACGTGGAAACATCCAAGAAGTGGCAGCACGTGGGGCTCATGTTTTAACCATTGCAGAGGAAAATGTCGCTAAAGAGACAGATGATTTGGTCTTGACAGCGGTTCACCCTTACCTCTCTCCAATCTCAATGGTGGTGCCGACCCAATTGATTGCCTACTTTGCAACCCTTCATCGTGGACTCGATATCGACAAACCACGGAACCTTGCTAAGTCTGTAACAGTTGAATAAATTTGTTAATATAGAAAAAACATCCTCGTTAGGTTTTTCCTAGCGAGGATGTTTGCTTTATTTATCAAAACCTTGCAAGGCTTTAAGACGTTCCTCTGTTTGTCCCTTGGCATCTAGTTTTTTACCTTGGTAAACAGCAGATTCCCATGATCCGTACATTGGATTTGGGAAGATGATGAATTTTTCACCAAATTCTTTTTGCAATTCGTCCAATTTCTTATCGCGATCAGCTTCAGAGGTCTTAGAAAAATCTGCAAAGTCAACCAGGTTGTCCCCGAATAGCAAGACAAGATTGGTCTTTTCTTGTACAGCTTGGCGACGGCCTTCTTTTGATTTGACGCCATCTTCTAAGAACATGAGGTGGTCGCGTCCTTGAACAGGAATGCCTTCTTTTTCAAGGTTCTTAATGGTATCATCTACTTGAGAGGTTGTACGGTCAGAAATGTAGTAGATTTGAACCCCGTTTTGATCCGCATATTGAAGGAAATCTTTAGCACCTGGCACCGCTTTTGCGGCTGCTTTTTTCACCCAAACATCCCAATCTTTAGGATTGAAGGCCGTACCGTCTTTGACGTTTTGAACTTGGTAAGGGCTGTTATCTAAAACAGTTTCGTCCAAATCCAAGACGATGGAATAAGGCTTATCAGAAGGAGTTTGGAGGATCTCTTTCAAACGGTCAGTAGCGACATTGTAGCCTTGTAAATACAAAGCCTTAGTTTCAGCTGCCTTTTGGTACCAGAGAACAGACATGGTATTTTCTTGTGAGCGCTGCTGGTCATAGGTCATCGTCACCTGATTTTTAGTGCTACTTGCTTTTGTCTCTTGCGTTTTAGTGGTATTGCTTCCACAACTCGTCAGTAAAATGACAGAAGCAAGAGCAGAAACGATGGTAAAGGTGGTTTTTGTTGTTTTCATAAACCGTACACTCCTTAAAATTATTCTATAAAAATTATACTCCTTTCAATCTTGCCTGACAAGAAAGAGGAGAAGGTGTCTAGGAATCGGTGAAAAGAACAAAAGAGGAAAAATGCTGTTATGAAAGGTTTCTTTGCTTTAACATACGCCATTTTTTCCTTTAAAAGAAGGGATATAGTTTTCTGCTATAACCGGATCAAGAAAAGATCAAAGCATCCCTTTTCTTCTAAAATGAAACAATAAAGAAAGATACTCGCAAGTCCCTATTTTCAAGCACTTGCGTTTTTTTGATGCCTTTCTCAATAAAGAAATTTTAAGGCCTTGATAGGGAAAATATATTAGTCAGCTACTTTTTGAGGTGATATCATGGTTACAAATTCCAGAAGGAAAGCAGTCAGTCTTTCTGTTGGAGAAATATTGAGGAGGATGTACAGTATGAGTAAAAAAGAATTGGTTCTTCGTGCCATTCGAGGCGAAACAGTAGAGCGAATCCCTGTAGGATTTTGGCTCCATTATGTGACCCAAGAAGAAAAAGAATTGGGTCTAGACAATCCGGCTGTAGTAGAAAAAAGTATTAAGGGCCACCAACACTATGTTGAAGAAATTTCACCTGATTTTGTCAAGATCATGAGCGATGGCTTCTTCCGCTATCCGAGTGCTCTTTATTCGAGAGAGATCAGATCGATCCGAGAATTGAAGGATATTCAACCGATTGGAGAGCATCATCCATGGATTGAAAAACAAATCGAAGTGGTCAAGGAAATTTGTTCTCATTTCCATGAAGAGATTGCTTCTTTCTACAATATCTTCTCGCCCATTTCTTATTTGAAACGCTGGTTCCGTACGGATCAATCCCGTGGAGATCAAATGATTGCAGACTTTATCAAGGAAGATCCAGAAACTTTAGCTCATGTCCTTGACGTGATTGCAGGAGACATCGCTACTTTAAGTCGCCGCTTGATCCAAGAAGCAGGTATTGAAGGGATTTACTTTTCAACCCAGCAAATTCAAGACGAGCGTGTGACAGATGAAGAATACTGCAAGTTCATTGAGCCTAGCAGCATCGCTGTCCTAGAAGCAGCCAATGAAGCTGGAGGCATCAATATCCTTCATATCTGTGGTTTTGAAGGGGCCAGCAATGAAGTGGAACTCTTCAAGGATTATCCAGCTCAAGTCATTAACTGGGCAACCCATCATGAAGGCCTTAGCCTAGCCGCAGGTCGCAAACTTTTCGGCGATCGTGCCGTTTTGGGTGGCTTTGTCAATGGCAAAAAAGGCTTGCTCTATCAAGGGGAACGAGAAGCTATTGAGCAAGAAACGCGCCGCTTGGTGGCTGAAGCCGGAAGTCGTGGTTTGATCCTTGGAGCAGACTGTACCGTGCCAGATGATTTCCAATTGGAACGCTTAGATTGGGTGCGTCAAGCAGCTGTATTGTAAGAAGAAAGGAGAGGGAGATGAAAAAGATCAATGTATGGTGTATCCTGGTAACCGTTTTGTTTTTGCTTTTAGGGCTTAGTAAAGCTGCTCTAGCAAGCAGTCAGGGGAAAGCAAAAAAAGATCCAGATATGGAAAGACTGGAGAAAATTCCAGCCCATAGCCTCTCCCTCCTTCGCCCGTCTGATCTAGCAGGAATTCTTCTTCTCGAAGATCAGTGATAAAAAAAGATGAAGAGCTTGATAAAAAATATATATTAGTCAAAGCATCATTGAAGTGATAAGATAACAAACAAGAAAAGATAGAACGAGGTAAGAACATGTCATCAAAAAGAGAATTAGTGTTAAAAGCTTTCAAAGGAGAAGCAGTTGACCGTGTGCCAGTTGGATTTTGGCATCATTTTACAACAGAAGAAGAATGGTTGAAAGGATTTTCAAATCCGGAAATTATTGAAAAAAACCTGAATGGCCATAAAAACTTCCTTCACAAGGTCAAACCAGACTTTGTCAAACTCATGAGTGATGGTTACTTTGCTTATCCAAATCCAGCCATTCACAAAGGCCTTGAAAATATCTCTGACTTAGCAGGGATTGAACCACTCGGAGCAGATCATCCATGGATCACAGAGCAAGTAGAGCTCGTTAAAAAAATCCGTGCCGGTTTTGAAGAAGACATTGTGGCTATCTACAATATCTTTGCTCCAGTGACCTACTTCAAATGGTTGGTCGGAGAAGTTTCAGGAGGAGATGACTTGATCGCCAACTTTATCGATCAAGATGCAGCAACTCTTAAAAAAGTATTGGATACAATTGGCCAAGATATTGCAAGTTTGAGCCAACGAATTATTAAAGAAGCAGGAGCAGACGGGATCTACCTCAGTGTTCAAAGTATCCAAGATGCGCGGGTTACACAAGAAGTCTATAAAAACATTATTGCACCGAGTGAACTCCATGTCTTAGAGGCGGCCAATGAAGCCGGTGGCGTAAATATTCTTCATATCTGTGGCTACGAAGGAGCTCGCAATGATATCCATCTCTTCACAGACTACCCAGCCCAAGTCATTAACTGGGCAGTCGGACCAGAAGGAATCAGCCTAGCAGAAGGATGCGAAATCTTCGGTGGACGCACGGTTCTTGGTGGCTTTGAAAATGGTAAAAATGGTCTTCTTTACACAGGAGATAAGGCTGCGATCCAAGCAGAAACCAAACGCATCATCGCAGAAACAGGAACCACAGGCTTGGTCATTGGTGCCGATTGTACGATTCCAAGTGACATTGATGAAGAACGAATCGAATGGGTTCGTGAAGCTGCAGCAGAATAAGGAAAATAGAAAAAGGGAGAACAAAGTATGAGTAAAAAAACATGGATTATCGGTGGGGTGGCAGTTCTTGCCATTGCAGGTGCAACCATTCTTGGACGGAGCTTGAACCATGCAAACGACAGCAAAGGCTCAACAGGATCTAACAAGGTAACAACCTTGAAAGTAGCCCACACTCAAAACTATGTACCGTATGATTTCGTTGATGAAAAAGGAGAATCAGATGGCTATGAAGTAGCCGTTCTCAAAGCCATTGACGAAAAACTACCAGACTACAAGTTTGAGTACACTGGAACAAGTGATGACGATCTCTTGATCGGTCTAGAATCTGGTAAATACGATATCGGAACCAAAGGAGCTTGGTATACCGAAGAACGTGCCAAGAAATTTATCATTCCAAAAGAACCAATCGGTGCAAGTATCATCGGATTTACCGTCCGGAAAGAAGATGCGAATAAATACAAGAACATCGATGACTTCGCTAAAGAAAAAGGAAAATTGGTTCCAATTTCACCACAAAATGCACAATGGAATGTTATTAAAGAATACAATGAAAAGCATAAGGACCAACAAATCGAATTAACAGCTGCGGAATCTTTCAAAGTCGCAGATGCTTATGCTTGGGTTCTTGAAGGACGTTACGATGCCTTCTTTGACATCAAACTTTCCTTTGAAAAAGCTGTCACAGATAAAGATGGTTCTTACCACCAATATGCGGACAAACTTAGCTGGTTTGCCTACAAAGGAATTCCAACTTACCCATTGATCCATAAGGATAAGAAAAACGAAAAATTTGCGGAAGCATACAGCAAGGCTATCAAAGAATTGGAAAAAGATGGGACACTTGCTAAATTGTCGAAAAAATATTTCGGTGAAGATGTCTTCAGTTATGTAGATAAAGAGAAATAAGATGGAACTGGGTGCGCATAGCCCCAGCTTCCTTATTTCTATACGGATACAGAAAGGAAAAGAAACATGGTCTCATACGACATTTCCAAGGTTTGGTCATTTCTTCCAACCTTGGTCCAAGCTCTACCAGCGACCCTAGCTTTGATGGTTTTAACGACGGTTCTCGGTTCTGCATTTGGCTTGGTTTTGACCTGGGCACAAGTATCAGAAGATAAGGTAGGAGCAGGTCTGGCAAAAGGTTATGTCTTTACCTTGCGTTGTACCCCTCCGATTGTCTTGCTCTTTTTGGTCTTTTATGGACTGCCCCAATTTTTGAACTGGTGGTTGGGCATTGACATTGACCACTGGTCCAAGTTTGTCTTTGTCCTTGTTGCCATGTTTCTTCTCTTTGCTGCGATGATCTCTGAGGTCTTCAAGGCAGCCTATTTGGCCATTCCAAAAGGTCAGATGGAAGCGGGCTTGAGTATTGGCTTGACGCCGGCTCAAACCATTTGGCGGATTGTCCTTCCTCAAGCCTTTCGCGTGGCTCTTCCAAATATGACAACTGCCATCTTGAACCTCATGCGCGATGCCGCTTTGGCTTATACCATTGGCTTTATCGATATCATGGGAGCAGGCAACAACTTGATCAGCCGCAATCTTGGGAATTATTCCCTCGAAACATATACAGCTGTCGCAGTGATCTACTGGGGAATTGCCCTTGTGATCTCCTTCTCCGCTCAACTCCTTGAGAAACGACTCAGTGTAACAGAAAGGTAGCTTATGGATTTCAATTTTATTAGTAAAGCATTTCTAGCCACCTTGGGTGGTGTTCCAGTGACCCTTCTGATCATGGTCGTATCAATTCTTTTGAGTTTCTTTCCAGCCCTCTTTTTGGCACTCGGTCAGATTTATAAGGTCAAAGGTGTTCGCAGTTTCTCAGTGATTTACTTAGCTTTTATCCGCGCGACACCTCCGATTCTCTTGATTCTCTTCTTTTATAGTCTCTTTCCCAGTCTCTTAAATAGCTTTTTTAAGAGTATTGGTAGTCACTTTAATGTCTTTGAGATCAATCCCATTTACTATGCCTTTATCATCTTTAGCTTGATGACAACGGGGAGTCTTGCTGAAATTCTACGGTCAGCCATTCTGACTGTGGATAAGGGCCAGCTAGAAGCAGCGCAAGCCATTGGTTTGACTAATCGCCAAGCCTACATCCGCATTGTTTTTCCACAAGCCTTGCGTTCAGCCCTTCCCAATTTGTGTAACTTGGTTATCAACTTGGTCAAAGGAACCTCCCTTGTCTTTGTCATGACCATCAAGGATATCACCGCCATTGCCAAGGTCGAAGCCTCTTATGGCTATCAATATTTTGAATCCTATCTAGTGATTTTTATTCTTTATATTGTCATTTGTGGGGTGATTCAATGGGGATTCAATCGCTTAGAAAAACGCCTGACACTCGCATAGAAGAAGGAGAAATGAAAAGATGTTAGAAGTAGAACACGTATCGAAAAAATTTAAGGACCACCAGGTCCTGGTAGATGTCAATCTCAAGGTCAACCAAGGGGATGTCGTCGTTATTTTGGGTCCATCTGGATCAGGAAAAACAACCTTCCTTCGCTGCCTTAACCACTTGGAAAAGGCAGATACAGGGCACCTCACCCTAGGTGGAAAAGAGTACGACCTCTCAAAACTCAGCAAAAAAGAGATTCTAGAAATCCGCCAAAAGACAGCCTTTGTCTTCCAGCATTATAATCTCTTTGCCAACAAAACAGCGCTTGAAAATATCTTAGAAGGACTGGTTGTAGCTCGTAAGATTCCAAAAGAAGAAGCCATCCAACGGGCAGAATCAGCCCTTGAAAAAGTTGGTCTTCTTGCTTATAAGGATTACTATCCTTCTCAATTGTCAGGTGGCCAGCAGCAACGGATCGGAATCGCGCGTGCCATCGCAGTGAAACCAGACGTGATCTTGCTGGACGAGCCGACTTCAGCGCTAGACCCAGAGTTGGTCGGTGACGTCTTAGATGTCATGAAGCAATTGGCCCAAGAAGGAGTGACCATGGTTGTCGTAACCCATGAGATGGGCTTTGCGCGTGATGTGGCCAACCACGTCATCTTTATGGATGGCGGACACATCATCGAAGAAAACGAACCCCATGAATTCTTCAACAGTCCAAAAGAAGAGCGAACCAAACAATTCCTTTCACGGATTTTATCCGACGCCACTTATAGCGTTGAATACATGATTTAACAGGAGACACACCCAGTAAGGGTGTGTTTTTTAGGATCTGGAAAAAATTTTTAAAAATTGGGTCATTTTTTAAAAATCATTACGAATAATATAAGTGAGAGGGAAATATGACTGATAAAAAACAACGATTTGTACTACTATTCTTACTGACTTTGTTTCTAGGAGGTTGCAGTCTTTTTACGGATAAAGCTGCTGAGAGAAGGGAAATGATTCAGATTGCAGAAAGCACGAAAATGGAGCGAGCGATAAAACACTTGTTAATCAGTATCGATCCTAAAGCTTTCACTTCAGAAGGAGTCATTCACTCCTATACCCTGATAAAAGGTGAATTGGAATACAATCCAATGGGAGGGATGAATGTCTATCTTGTGATCAATGGCGATAAAAAGTTAACGATCGATACGACTGTTCAAATGGAAGATTCAGGACAGTTCGGAGCAGGTAGTTACGGTATTTCAGCAAAATTAGATGATCTGTTAAGTAAAGCAGAAGAGACTGGAAAATAGACTCAATTAGGTAAATACCCCTAATATAGGTAAATAGAAACATTTCTGTATCAAAACCAATATGTTACATTAATAGCTAGTGCTTGTAACGATTTGGCAACATTTTTTAACAAAAGTAACATTTCAGGTATGAATAGAATTTTGTATAATAAATTCTAAGAAACCTGAAGAAAGAATGGGAAGAAGATGAAAAAAAGTAAATTTATTGTATTAGTTATGATACTATTTGGTTTAAGTTTGGGAGGTTGTAGCTTTTTTAATGGACAATCTGCCAAGAAACAAGAAATGATTCAAATCGCAGAGAGTAAGAAGATGAAAGTGGCGATTGAAAATATGTTGAAAAAATTAGATCCTAAAGCTCTTACTCCAGAAGGAAAAATAAAATCATATAAAATCTCTAAAGATGATTTAGATTATAATCCGATGGGAGGGCTATTAGTAAAAATAGTTATAAATAATGATGAAAAATTAGTTTTAAGCACAACTATACAAGAGGACGCTACAACAGGGAAATATGAAGAGACCTATTTTGGGGAAACAGAGGAGTTAAGTGATTTATTAGATAAGGAGTGATAATGGCTAATAATTTAAATTTCAATGATCAACAAAATGTTAAAGCTGCTCTACTTGAATACGAAAAAGATGTCAAAATAAATGGAAAGTTTAAAATTGGGACGAAGAAAGACGAATACATTGGTAATGTTGCCCATATTTATGATAACGTAAATGACAATGAGGAGCAGGTCTTCGTTCTTACTAATAATGGCCAAGGCGCGCAACAAAATGCAGTCCCCTATACTGCTTCTGATGAAGCGCGTGCCCAAATCCATGACGTGACTGTCTTGATGAAGGGATCTGAAACTGAAATAAGTACACAAAAATTACTCCATGATACATATACGGATTGGGTAAAGACAGATTTGCCAGCAGCTTCCAATATTTTGAACCCTGGTGGTGCAAGCGAGTATGCAACAGAATATGCGAAGAATTATGCGCGAGATAAGGCTAAAGATGGTTTTAACAATGCTGTAGAAGCTTTTGAAGATGCAATTATTCCTACATCTGTTAATCTTCCACCGGAGGCCACTCCCTTAGGTAGGTTCATACAAAAAGCGATGGACAATCCTGTCAGCAATTTCATACAGGAAAAAGCATCAGATGCGGTCGGCTTTTTTGCAGAAAGAACAGCCGAAGAACAGGTTAAATTTCCTGCTTTAATGGGAGCTGCTTTTTTAAAAAAATACAATGATGAAAACGGTAATTTCCCGCCTCCGCAGTTTAAAGATGCTGCAGCTCATTTGAAAGAGGTGATCCGAAAATACCCTAATGCCAAGATCGATCTATACGGTCACTCTCTGGGGTCTATGAATATTCAGTATGCGCTTGCCTGTTTGACGGAAGAGGAAGCTTCTCATATTGGGACCGTCCATCTATACAATGGCCCTAATGCCTATTCCATCTTAACACCCGAGCAAAAAGCGCGTATAGATTCGCTGAAGTACAAAATTTACAACCACATTGACCATAAAGATTTGGTTAGCTTGGGCTATCAGGATTCTGGAAGCAAGGAATCCAGTGGGATTGTCAAGCACCTCAAAACTAAGAATTTGATAAATACTGGCCTGCAGCACATGATGCATGGTTATATCTATGATAAGGATGGGAATTTGGTTCTTGAAAAGGGAACGGAAGCCATCACTCGCAAGGAAATCATTGAAGAGCGGATGAAGGTTTACTATCGCCTAAAGGATAAATTACAAAAAACAGGTGATGGACTGAGTTCAAGTGAACAAATCTATCTCGATGCCTTGCAGGCACGCTTGGCTTCTGATGAGCTGATTCGAGTAGTGGATGAAGGGCTGGAGCAAGCTCAGAAATCTAAGGCACGACTGGATACAGATTTAGAAGCTTTGGAGAAAGTATTACAGACCGTTCCGAAAGGCTTCATTCTCAATCTTGCCGAAGTAGAAGAGGCCTATGCACAGGCTGGTGCAACAAGGCAAACAGTTGTCACTCAAGTAAGAGAAAGATTCGACAACCGTTTGGCTGCATATCAGTCCTTATCGAATGAATTCCATGCTTTAAACAAGCAAGTGAATGCAGGAATTGAGCTCTTAAAAACAAAAGATCAAGAAATAGCAGGAGAAATGAACCAGTGGGAACAACTAGCTTATTAATTTCATCTACTCTTTCGAAAAAGGAAAAGAAACTAGATCACTTGGAAAGAGAGTTTCAAAAAGCGCGTTTGGAGCTAGATGAAAAGCGTTGCCTAGTGGAAAGAAAACAGCAGCTCTTCACCCAGATGCTGGAAGAAGAGTATGCGATGGCAGCTTCCTTCTTACAAGAGCAGGAGGTTGATGTCAATTGTGGATGGGAGTCCCTCCATCGCTGTATCGAAGAGTATGATCTCGAAGCTAGAGAAGCTGCACAAGTAGCCTTAAAACAGATCGAAATCGAGGAAGAGAATTTATGGCAATCCTACCGGAAAGATAGACGCCAACTGGAAGAGGAGTTTGCACAAGATAAAGTTTCATAGTATAGAAGAGGAGGAAGTATGGGTGATAGTCCAGTCAAAGATTTCTTTGATTTAGATATGAAAGATAAAATGAGGATCATCGAAAGCCGAAAGAAACTTGAAAAAGATTTAATCCGTGTTGTCTATGCGCCTGTTTTATTGACCTGCAAGGCAGGAGTTGAGAAGCGTTACAATGAGGAATTGACTGCGATTGCAACAGTAGCCGAAGAAGACGTCCAGGTAGTTGGAAAACAACTGGATCAGTCCATGGTGGGGCAATTTGCTAAAAATGTACAGACAGTTATTCAAGAAAAAGCTGGGAAATTTAAATCTATCTAGCCAAGAACTTCTATTTAAAATGGAATCTGGAGTGACTCCAGATTTTTTTAATAAATTTAAAAAATTATGTAAAAAAGTGTTGACAAATAATTCAGTCTGCGTTATAATAATTTATGTAAACAAAAAGAGGTTGAAAAAACCTACTGGTTTACAAGATCAATAGTGGAAAGGAGATGGTGATATGCTATTTCCAAAATTAAGACAACTAATTGATAAAAGGGGAAATAGAAACTGTTAGCCTGTAGGGCTATTATTAAATAAATGAATTAAAATTATGTAAACAATTAAGCAGCAGCCAATTGGTCTGCTAATTTTCAAGAATGAATTAAAATTATGTAAATTAGAGGTATACAATATGAATAACAACTTTAACAATATGGATGATCTTTTCAATCAACTAATGGGAAACATGGGTGGTTTTCGTTCTGAAAGCCGTCGCTACATGATCAACGGTCGTGAAGTGACACCAGAAGAATTCGCTATTTACCGCCAAACTGGTCAACTTCCAAATGAAGGAAGTGAGCAAGTGCAACACCATCAAGGTAAAGGAATGAAACAAGATGGGATCCTTGCAAAACTTGGTCGTAACTTGACCGAAGAAGCTCGTGAAGGAAAATTGGATCCGGTCATCGGACGTAATAAAGAAATTCAAGAAACTGCTGAAATCTTGTCTCGTCGTACCAAGAACAACCCTGTCCTTGTAGGGGATGCCGGTGTTGGTAAAACAGCAGTTGTAGAAGGTTTGGCACAAGCTATTGTGAACGGGGATGTTCCAGCGGCTATCAAAAACAAAGAAATCATCTCGATTGATATTTCTGGTCTAGAAGCTGGTACGCAATACCGTGGTAGCTTTGAAGAAAATATTCAAAATCTGATCCAAGAAGTCAAGGCTATGGGAAATGTCATTCTCTTCTTTGATGAAATCCATCAAATCCTTGGTGCAGGCAGCACAGGTGATGGTCAAGGATCTAAAGGTCTTGCGGATATCATCAAACCTGCTCTTTCACGTGGGGAATTGACTGTCATTGGTGCAACCACTCAAGATGAATATCGTAACACCATCTTGAAGAATGCGGCTCTTGCTCGTCGTTTCAACGAAGTGAAAGTCAATGCTCCATCAGCTGAAGATACTTTCAAGATTCTCCAAGGGATCCGTGATCTTTATGAAAAACACCACAATGTCATCTTGCCAGATGAAGTTTTGAAAGCAGCAGTTGATTATTCGATCCAATACATTCCACAACGTAGCTTGCCTGATAAGGCCATTGACTTGGTCGATGTGACAGCTGCTCACTTGGCAGCCCAACATCCTGTAACAGATGTTCATGCTGTGGAACATGAAATTGAAGAAGAAAAAACCAAACAAGAAGAAGCTGCGGCTAAAGAAGATTACGAAGCAGCTTTGAAAGCAAAAGTTCGTATCGAAGAACTTGAAAAGAAAATTGAAAACCATACGGAAGACCATAAAGTAACAGCAACAATCAACGATGTGGCTGAATCAGTAGAACGGATGACGGGTATTCCAGTGTCTCAAATGGGTGCAACTGATATTGAACGTTTGAAAGATATGGGTCACCGCTTGCAAACTAAGGTTATCGGTCAAGATAAAGCCGTTGAAGCAGTGGCACGTGCTATCCGTCGGAACCGTGCAGGATTTGACGAAGGGAACCGTCCAATCGGTAGCTTCCTCTTTGTAGGTCCTACTGGTGTCGGTAAGACTGAATTGGCTAAACAATTGGCGCTTGATATGTTCGGAACCAAAGATGCTATCATCCGTTTGGATATGTCAGAATACAGCGACCGCACAGCCGTTTCTAAATTGATTGGTACAACAGCTGGTTATGTTGGTTACGATGACAACAGCAATACCTTGACAGAACGTGTTCGCCGTAACCCTTACTCTATCGTCCTTCTTGACGAAATTGAAAAGGCGGATCCTCAAGTGATCACCCTTCTCCTTCAAGTTTTGGATGATGGTCGTTTGACAGATGGTCAAGGGAACACGGTCAACTTCAAAAATACTGTGATTATCGCCACTTCAAACGCTGGATTTGGTTACGAAGCTAACTTGACAGAAGATGCGGATAAACCAGAACTCATGGATCGTTTGAAACCTTACTTCCGTCCAGAATTCCTCAACCGTTTCAACGCTGTCATTGAATTCTCACACTTGAGCAAGGAAGACCTTTCTAAGATTGTTGATTTGATGTTGGTAGATGTCAATAAGACCCTTTCTAAGAAAGAAATCGACTTGGCAGTGAGCGATGCAGCTAAAGAATACATGACTGAAGAAGGTTATGATGAAGTGATGGGTGTTCGTCCACTCCGTCGGGTAGTTGAACAACAAATCCGTGACAAAGTCACAGACTTCCACTTGGATAACTTGGATGCCAAACATCTCGAAGCAGACATGGAAGATGGTGTCCTTGTGATCAGAGAAAAAGACACAAAGAAGGAAGAAAACGCTGATAAACAAGCAGATTAAGGCGAATTAGTTTGTGAAAAATAGAGACTGCTATCATATAGCAGTCTTTATTTTTTCTTCCCACCTGGGGGAAATTATTCGCCGTATAAGGCCAAAATCCTCCTATTTGGGCTAAAAAAACATCAATAATTAGTGAAATTAATCCAATTTGAGCAAAATTATTAATAAATAAAGAAAATAAGTATATAATCTATACAAGAATAAAATTTGAGGAATGGAAGTAAGATGAGCAATACAATTGATATCTACTCAACTCCCGAATACAGAAAAGTGGAAGCCGTTGTTCAACTGATGGTTGACGGTCGCTTGACGAGCTATCGTGTCGCAACTGAAACAAACATCAGCAAAATGAGCTTAGCGACTTTGACGAAGGGAACGAGTAAAATCAAAAATATTACCTATCAAACGGCTTTGGCCTTGATTGATTGGTATGATGAGAATCATGAAAAGTATGGCATTACGATTGACTAGTCAGTAGCCCACTTTTCGTGGTTTTTTTCTTTTTCATCAAAACTTGCCTCCTCTCTAATACTGGAGTCTGATTTTACTTGAAGAGGATGGGAAAACTTGAAAAGACGGGCGAAATTTGATATAGTATAGCATATATGAAAATTAAAGGAGAAACATATGCAAGGCGGAAGTTTGCTAATTATGCTCGTTCTTATGGTCGGTTTGATGTACTTCATGAGCCGTAGCCAAAAGAAACAGTATCAAAAACGGATGGAAAGTTTGAATAAACTTCAAAAAGGAAATGAAGTCATCACGATTGGTGGCTTGTACGGAACCATCGATGAAGTCGATACAGATCGCAAGACCGTTGTCTTGGATGTTGATGGTGTCTACCTGACCTTTGAATTGGGAGCGATCAAAACAGTTCTTCCTGTATCAGAAGGAATCTCAGCCACTGCTACAGAAGGTGCTAGCTCAGATGCCGATTCAGCCATCGAAGAATAATCATCAAAGAAGAGGCAAGGGCCTCTTTTTTGGTGGGCAAATAGGACGATGTGATGAAGGAAAGCCTTGCTGGTTCAAAAAAGAGGCCAGAGTCCCTATTTTATGGGGATTTATGGTATAATGAAGCGATAAATATTGAAATAGGTAGAAAAACATGTTTCGTTTTAAGAAAAAAGAAAAAATCGAGATACCTTTAGAAGTCCCGAAACACATTGGGATCATTATGGATGGCAATGGTCGCTGGGCGAAAAAGCGGATGCAACCGCGCGTCTTCGGTCATAAGGCGGGGATGGAAGCTCTCCAAGAAGTGACGATTGCAGCAAAAAATATGGGGGTTCAGGTCCTGACTGTCTATGCCTTTTCGACCGAAAACTGGACACGCCCTGAAGATGAAGTCAAGTTCATCATGCACTTGCCGGTCGAGTTTTATGATCGTTTCGTCCCCGAATTGCATCGCAACAATGTCAAGATTCAAATGATCGGTGATACCAAGAAATTACCAAAAGAAACGCTGGAGGCTTTGGAAAGAGCAGAAGCGATGACCCATCTCAATACAGGCTTGATCCTGAATTTCGCACTCAATTATGGTGGACGTGCTGAGATCACTCAGGCCGTGAAGCAGATCGCCCAAGAAGTCTTGGATGCGAAGTTCAGTCCAGAAGATATCACAGAAGAGATGATCGCAGATTCTCTCTATACCGAGAGTTTGCCACGCGTCCTAAGGGATCCAGATTTGATTATTCGTACCAGCGGAGAGATCCGTTTGAGTAATTTCCTTCCTTGGCAGGCGGCCTATAGTGAGTTGTATTTCACAGATGTGATGTGGCCAGATTTTGGAGAGGAAGCACTACGAAGTGCCATAGTAGAATATAGCCATCGCCATCGGAGATTTGGTGGTGTTTAGGAGAAGATGATGACGAAAGATTTACAAAAACGTGTGATTTTTGGAGGAATTGCCCTGCTCTTTTTCATTCCAACAGTAATGGTTGGAGGGGTGTTCTTCCAGATTGTGATTGGCTTGATCGCCATGCTAGGGGTTCATGAATTGCTCAAGATGAAGGGGCTTGAGACAGCGACTTTTGAAGGAGCGCTAGCCATGTTAGCGGCCTTCGTCCTGACTTTGCCGATCGAGGACTACCTCCCTTACCTTCCAGCAGATGGCAATATGATTGCCTATGGTCTGGTTGTCTTGATTCTCATGGGGACAACTGTTCTTGCTCAGAATTACAATTATGAAGATGTGGTCTACCCCATTGCGTCCAGCTTTTATGTTGGACTTGGTTTCCATTCCTTAGTAGATGCGCGAATCGCTGGTATTGATAAGGTCTTATTGGCCCTCTTTATTGTCTGGGCTACAGATTCAGGTGCTTATCTGGTAGGAAGCCGATTTGGGAAACGCAAGCTCATGCCTGCGGTTTCTCCTAATAAAACGATTGAAGGCAGTCTTGGGGGGATCTTGTCTGCAGTTGCGGTAACTGTGATCTATATGATCGTGGATCGCTCTGTGGCAGGTGGACATGGTTTTCTTGCTATGATCTTCTTTACCATCCTCTTTAGTATTGCAGGTCAGTTTGGAGATCTGGTAGAGAGCGCGATTAAACGCCATTTCGGTGTGAAAGATTCTGGGAAATTTATTCCAGGACATGGTGGTGTTCTAGACCGCTTTGATAGTTTGATTTTTGTCTTTCCCTTGATGCATTTCTTGGGCTTGTTCTAAGACAGAAGAGATAGAAAGGAAACCACGTATAGAACGATGCAATTTATTGCCTTTATTGTTATTTTTGGAGTGATCGTTCTCGTTCACGAGTTTGGTCATTTCTATTTTGCAAAAAAATCGGGCATCCTGGTGCGAGAATTCTCGATCGGGATGGGTCCCAAGATCTTTGCCCATATTGGTCAAGATGGAACAGCTTATACCATTCGCATTCTACCTTTAGGTGGCTATGTTCGTATGGCTGGCTGGGGTGAGGATACAACTGAGATTAAAACCGGAACGCCTGTCAGCTTGACGCTAAATGAGGTTGGCAAGGTTGTCCGGATCAATCTTTCAGGAAAGAATCTGGATCAGACAGCCCTTCCCATGAATGTGACCCAGTTTGACTTTGAAGACAAACTGGAAATTACGGGCTTGGTTCTCGATGAGACCAAGACTTATGATGTCGATCATGATGCGACCATCGTTGAGGAAGATGGGACAGAAGTGCGGATTGCGCCGAGAGATGTTCAGTATCAGAATGCCAGCATTTGGGGACGCTTGATCACCAACTTTGCGGGTCCTATGAACAACTTTATCCTCAGTATTGTCGTCTACTCACTTTTAGCCTTTATGCGTGGTGGTGCGATTGACTACTACAGCAACAATGTTCAGGTGGCACCTGATGGGGCGCTGGCTAAGGTCGGTGTCAAAAGCAATGTTCAGATCCTTCAAGTCAACAACGATACCGTTAGCAACTGGGATGAGTTGACAGACGCTGTTGAGAAAGCAACCAAGGACAGCAAGACGGCTCCTGAATTGACCCTGAAAGTCAAAACAGACGGCCAAGAAAAAGAAGTTAAAGTAAAGCCAACCAAGTCAGGGAATCGTTACTATCTGGGTGTGACAAACGGCCTCAAGACAGGATTTGTGGATAAACTCTTGTCTGGTTTTACAGATACCTGGAATACAGCGACACGGATTTTGGGAGCTTTGAAAGATATCATTTTCCACTTTAGTCTCAATAAATTGGGTGGTCCGGTTGCCATTTACAATGCCAGCTCACAAGCTGCTCAATTAGGGATTCCGGCAGTCTTATCTCTTATGGCCATGCTCTCTATTAATATTGGGATCTTCAATCTAATCCCGATTCCAGCTTTGGATGGAGGAAAAATCTTGATCAATTTGATCGAGGTCGTCCGGAGAAAGCCACTGAAACAAGAAGTAGAAACCTATATGACGCTTGCAGGTGTAGCTGTAATGGTTATTTTGATGATTGCTGTCACCTGGAATGATATTATGAAATTATTTTTGAAATAGAAAAGGATATTGTCCATGAAACAAAGTAAAATGTTGATTCCAACGCTTCGCGAAATGCCAAGCGATGCCCAAGTCATTAGCCATGCTTTGATGTTGCGTGCAGGTTATGTTCGCCAAGTATCAGCTGGTGTCTATTCTTATCTGCCCTTAGCAAATCGAGTGATTGAAAAAGCAAAAGGCATCATGCGCCAAGAATTTGAAAAAATTGGAGCAGTAGAAATGCTTGCTCCAGCCCTTTTGAGTGCGGATCTCTGGCGTGAATCTGGTCGTTACGAAACTTACGGGGAAGACCTCTATAAGTTGAAAAACCGTGAAGGATCTGACTTTATCTTAGGTCCAACTCACGAAGAAACCTTTACCGCTATTGTGCGCGACTCCGTAAAATCTTACAAACAATTGCCGTTGAATCTCTACCAAATTCAACCAAAATACCGCGATGAAAAACGCCCACGGAACGGTCTTCTTCGGACCCGTGAATTCATCATGAAAGATGGTTACAGTTTCCATGCCAACTACGATAGCTTGGACGTTATTTATGATGAATACAAGGCAGCTTATGAGCGGATCTTCACACGCAGTGGCATCGACTACAAAGCCATCATCGGTGATGGTGGTGCCATGGGTGGAAAAGATAGCCAAGAGTTTATGGCCATTACACCTTCGCGTACAGACCTTGACCGTTGGGTGGTGTTAGACAAGTCTGTTGCATCATTTGACGAGATCCCAGCAGAAGTTCAAGAAGAAATCAAAGCAGAATTGCTCAAATGGATGGTCTCTGGTGAAGATACCATTGCCTATTCAAGTGAATCAACCTATGCTGCGAACTTGGAAATGGCTACTAACGAATACAAGCCAAGTAACCGTGTCGTAGCAGAAGAAGAAGTGAAGCGCGTGGAAACACCAGGTGTCAAATCGATTGATGAAGTAGCTGCATTCTTGAATGTTCCAGAAGAAGCTACTATCAAGACTTTGGTTTACATCGCAGATGGTGAGCCTGTTGTTGCCCTTCTCGTAGGTAATGATCAGCTCAATGAAGTGAAGTTGAAAAACCACCTCGGCGCAGACTTCTTTGAACCTGCAACCGAAGTGGAAGTGAAAGAATTATTAGGAGCTGATTTTGGCTCTCTCGGTCCAGTAGATCTTCCTGAAAATGTTAAGATTATCGCAGACCGCAAGGTCCAAGACAGCCGCAATGCAGTAGTCGGTGCCAATGAAACAGGCTACCACTTGACTGGTGTCAACCCAGGACGTGACTTTACTGCAGAATACGTCGATATCCGTGAAGTTCGTGAAGGCGAAATCTCACCAGATGGGAAAGGGGTCTTGAACTTTGCACGAGGGATCGAAATCGGTCACATTTTCAAACTCGGCACACGCTACTCCGCTAGCATGGGAGCAGATGTCTTGGACGAAAACGGTCGTGCGGTTCCAATCATCATGGGATGCTACGGAATCGGTGTCAGCCGTCTTCTTTCAGCCGTTATGGAGCAACATGCTCGCCTCTTTGTCAATAAGACTCCAAAAGGGGAGTACCGTTACGCTTGGGGAATTAACTTCCCTAAAGAATTGGCGCCATTTGATGTGCATTTGATTCCAGTCAATGTTAAGGATGAAGCAAGCCTTGCTTTGACTAATCGGATCGAAGAAGCTTTGGTGAATAAAGGCTACGAAGTCTTGGTGGATGACCGAAATGAACGCGCTGGTGTCAAATTCAGCGATAGTGATTTGATTGGACTTCCAATCCGCGTAACAGTTGGTAAAAAAGCAGCTGAAGGCATCGTTGAAGTGAAAATCAAAGCGACAGGAGATACCATTGAAGTTCATGCGGACAATCTCCTTGAAACTCTTTCAATCTTGAACAAATAAGAAAAAGCTTTCTGAGCCCTCACCAGTGTGGTGATGAAACTCAGGAAGCTCTTTTTATTTTTCTTCTTTGAGACCTTGATCTTTGAAATAGGTAAAGAGATCTTGTGGTTTGTCTTTAAGATATTTCAACATGGTAGTGTTGGTTTCTTCCCCTTGATCAGCCAGTAATTTCACAAAATCTTCTTTTTTCATTTGAGTAAAATCAACATGCATAACGTTTGTATAAGTCTGTTTATCATCATCGATTTTGATGCTTGTGTTGATCCCAGCTTGTCCGTTAACACCGCGTTTGGAATTTGCTTTATCAGCTTCTTCTTGGTAGACTTCCTTCAATTCAGCGACATCTGATTTTTGCATATCTTCCGGTATTGGTGCAACGCCCATGATGGTCATCGAAACAATCTCATCTTTTTTGTAGCCAATTTGAATTTTGTTTTGGTAGTGATCACCGAGGTCGCTAACAAAGGTCTTGGTTTGGACTTGCTCCTTTTGGGTTTGAGTGGCCTCTTGCTTGGAAGAAGCGCTAGTAGTTCCTTTTCCTTGTTGGCCTTGGCTACAAGCAGTAAGGGCAAGTAGACAGACAGCGGTAAGTAGAAATTTTTTCATAAATACTCCTTATAGGTTAATGGTGTTCGATCTTGTATGAAACAAGTTTTGAACAGGTTTCATTATACCATAAAAGTTTTAAAAATGAAAAAATATACAAAAATCTTCAAAATTTGCTTTTAAAAACACCTAAAATCAACAATTTTAATCTATGTGTCGAGTTAATATGAAAGGACAGAGTGTCTTCTTTTATTTCCGGAAATAATACTAGTTGGAGACTACTGGGGCAAGGAATTCAGAAAATATATTACATGTTTATGACAAAGTGTTACACAATTGTAACAAAGTTACAATGTTTTATCAGTTAGCCCTCTAAACTTGACATTCTGGCAATATTTCATTAAGATATTTTTAAGTAAATAATACAAAAAGGGAGCAAAAGGTAAAATATACAGTTATCTGGCATTTTACTAATTCGTACTAAAATGTATTGTTTATGGAAAAAATATAAGGGTATCAGCCCAAAAGGAGAAACATATGGCTCAAATTAAATTAACTCCAGAAGAACTACGTCAATCAGCACAACGCTATGCACAAGGTTCTCAAGAAATCGATCAAATCCTTAACACTTTGACTCATGAACAACAAGTCATCGACGCAAACTGGGATGGATCTGCATTTGATAGCTTTGAAGCACAATTCAACGAATTGTCTCCAAAAATCAAACAATTCGCTCAATTGTTGGAAGACATCAACGCTCAATTGATCAAAGTCGCTGATATCGTTGAACAAACTGACCAAGATATCGCTGCACAAATCCACTAAGATAGTCTTGGAGGTGATCTTACTTCTTGTAGGTAGATCACCCTTTTGTCTTTTGATATATAGAAAATAGGGGTTAGATTCTTAATTCCTAACCCCTATTTTGTATCTATGAATTAGAAAAAGGAAAAGGTATGGAAGTTAAAAATAAAAAATGGTTAAAATACATCGGTCAGAGTGCGGTTGTGCTCCTTTTGATGGGATCTGTAGTGGGTCTTTATACGACGGTTCAAAAGAACCAAAAGCAAAACGAAGCAAAGACCGTGCAAACGACAGAAAACACTAAGCTCAACATTGCGGTTGTCAATGAAGACAAGGCGGTCAAACTGAATGATAAAGAATATAACCTTGGGGCTAGCTATGTAAAGAATATCGAGCGGGATAATTCGCAAAACTGGTCTGTACTCCCTCGTGGAGCTGCTGAGTCAGGTCTTGCAGATGGCAAGTACCAGTTGATGATTGTCATTCCAAGTGACTTCTCAGAGAAGGTCTTGGAAGTGAACGCGGTCAATGCAGAGAAGACCACGGTGACGTATAAGGTCAATGCGGCTGGAAATTCTCAGGTTGAAAACGAGGCCAATAAAGTCGCTAAAGATATCGTTTCAGACTTGAATAGCCAGTTGGTTGATATGTATATGGTCAGCATTTTGAGCAATCTTTATACAGCTCAGAAGAACGTGGAGACAAGTAACAAAATCCAATCGACCAACATTGGTTCTTACCGGAGCAACTTGCTAGATTCAGCCTTGGATTCCAAGAATATCTTCCCAAGTCTCTATAGCTTGTCTACGTCATCTGTTGAGTCGAACAATGCCTTGAAGACAGTCCTTGAGTCTTATACACAGGCTTTTGATCAATTGACCCAATCTCAGGATCAGTACGGTCAAAACTTCGACACATTGATCAAACAACGCTCTGAGGATAAAATTAGCCATGAAGAGTTCATGAACCAGCTGATGTCTATGAACCAGTCTGTTGTCAGTGAAAAGACGCAAGAGTTGTATAAGAATCTACAACAAAACCAAGAAGCAATTACCAAACAATTGAGTCAATCAACTGAAACAGAAGGAGATGCTTCAGGTACCAAGACTTATGCAGGCTTGACAAAAGATGTGAATGATCGTGTGGCAGACCTCGAAAAAGGGATCAAGGCAGAACGCGACAAATTAGATGAGCACGAAAATAACATCGCGTCTTCTGTAAAAGCGAAGATCCTTGACTACTATGGTCTAAAAGAAGGAGACAAAGTCACTCTTCGTACCTTGCTTGGAAAGCCAAAAATCGAAACTATCAGCAAGGCTCGAGATAAAGCGGATGATGACATTCGTCAAGCGATTGAAAAACTTCCGTCTTTAGACCCTGCTAGTCTGAATTTGAATAAGTATGGGAATCTCAACGCAGCGATTGATTTTGATAGTGCTTTTGCTGGTACGAAGGGGCAGGCAAAAGGGAATGCCGATGAATTAAAACGATTGGCTACAGAAGTGGATGCCAAATCAACGGCAGTTGCGGATGTCCTTAATGCTAAATCTGGGAAACAGAAAGTTAGTATTCATGTCCCTGCAGGAGTCAAGGTTGATACTTGGACCTATGATGGACAGACTTATGCAGGTGGTGGTGAGCAGGAAGTCGAACTGAAAGATGGCAAACAAATTCAAATTCACCTCGTTGAAGATGGAGGAGCTATGCCAAGCGCGATTGATGTTGAAGTTCTTGTGAATGGAGTTTCTTCAACCAGTGTGACCGTATCTGCAGATGATTTGAAAACAGCTGTAGCTAACTATGCATCGAAAGCTAGTGAAATCGCCCTGGATTATCAACGTGCGGGAGCATTGATCGATGCCTACTATCCAAAAGATGACAAGGGAGATCGTCATTCGCTCTATGATCCGATCGAAGATATGGATTTGACAAATGCTTTGGTCGATGTCGTGAAGGCTGCCGTTTCAAGTAACATGAAGGACTACCGTAAGAGTATTGAAACGGATGAATCTGGGGATGCAACGAAGAGTGTGAAAGCCCAGTTAGATGGTACACTCCAACAGTTGCAAGACTTGGGACCACAATTGCAGGCCAATCTTCAAGCAATCGAAAATACTAACAAAGATCTAACCCAAAATATCAACGATCAATTGGCACAGTATGCAGACCTTCAAAAACGCTTAGAAGCTATCTCATCTGCACAAGAAACAGTGACACAGGCTCAAACCAAGACCGATGCAGATTTGTCAGCCCTTGGTTCTGAATACACGTCATTATTGAGCTCGACAGAAGGCGTTAAGAGCTCATCTCGTAGCAATGTAGAAGCTGCTAACTCTACCAATGAAATCTTTAGCCAATTGAATAAAGAATTGGAAAAAGCTCAAGGCAATACAGAGAAATTGTCTAGCAATGCAGAGAGCTTGATGGGTGAATTCGACAAGGAATTGTCTGAAAACGGGAACTTCGTCGAAGCCTTCCGTAAAGTCTTCAACAATGCCTATGAAAACGGAGTACCAAATGAAGTCCTGCTCGACTTTTTGTCAAATCCAGTTGCAGAGAAATCGTCTTCTGTGAAAGCGACTATCAACGTCTACCGTCCATTTATCTGGATCTTTATGTTGGAAGTCTTGAGCCTCTTCACAGCTTATCTCTTTGCGACTCAACCAATCATTCGCAAGGTTAAGGATCGTTTCAAACTCGATCGTTTGCAAGAATCAGATCTCTTGTCTGTCGGTGTTCTTGTGGGACTTTCTCTCATCCTTGGACTGGTGATCGGAATGATTTCAAGTATTCAACTCTCTGTTGGTCGTGAATATGTACCTTCATGGGTATTCTTAGCGGTTCTAGCAAGCTTTGTCTTGGTACAACTGCAATACCTTCTCTTGAAACACTTCCGTGTGATTGGAATGGGACTGGCCTTCTTCATGTTGATCAGCTATGTCTACCTATCAAGTGCGATCGGAACGACCGCGACCTTGTCAGGCCTTCCAGCACTGGTGAAAAATGTCAACCTCCTTTCTATTTTAGAAGGACAGTTTGCGGGTTACTTTGATGGACAAACAGCCGGTATCGGCGTCTTCTTCGGATTGTTGGTCTTCTTCGGCCTTTTGACAGTTGCCAATATCTTCATTCCTAAGAAGTTTACTCAAACAAAGGAAATTGAATCAAGCTTATGAAAAAAATGATGTATCTTCTCTTTGTCTTTAGTCTCTTACCAGTAGCTGTTGTTTCTGCAGATGATTTTATTGATAATCGTCTGCAGGTCAACAACTCACGTCTTGAGACAGAGCAGGAAAAGACACTTGGGGGCCAATTGGATGCGACTGAGTCTCTTTTCAATGAGAAGGATCAGAAAAAATTAGCAGATGAAAAACGCAAGCAAGAGAAACAATTGACCGATTCTGACGGCCAGTTGTTTTCTGCTATAAAGGGAAAGAAAAAAACAGGGCCTGAAGCGGACCTGTTCCAGCCTGAAAATCAAAAATTATCTAAATTCGAGTCCAATGTGGAGGACAATTCGGCCAGCTTGTCGGATTTTATTCCAGCCTTGCAAATGCTGGCTTGGAGTGCTCTTCTCTTTGGGATTGCTGGCTATATTTCCTATCGAATCTATAGAAAAGAGGCCTAAATGGACCAACATATCAATGTCACCTTCCGTATGAATGGTGCAAGCCATGACCTCCGAATCCCAACGCGGATGGAGGTGCGACGCTTGATTCGGGAATTGGATCAGATCTTTGGGTCTGCCATGGAGCCTAGAAGCAAGTATCAGTTGCGCGTGGTAAATAAAGGCATCTTGCTGGATGAAGGCAAGGTGGTACAGGAGTATCCGATCACGAGTGGTGATCTGATCGAGATTGAGGAGTGGTAAGGTGAAAGAAGAACAATTTACACTGGAAGAACAAGTCTTCCGTTTTGAAAAAGAAGAAACGAGCTGGCGGCTGGACCTTAAGCGTTCAGAAGTGGATAGCCAGGATTTACGCAATTTATGGATTTTGGATCTCCATCATCCCTTGTTTTTAGAGCAAAGCATGACAGCGGATCAAGACCAGATTCATCTGACCTATCAGACAGATGCGCTAGGATTGAGTGCTGAAGAAATTCAAGAATTACCGGTTTCAGACCGTCTGCGTCTAGCTATCAATGTCTTAGATTTGGCGCCAGCCTTGGAGCTTCCGGTGACCTTTATGTTGCATCCCATCAATTTGTTTGTGACCAAGGATGCGCAGGTCAAGATCGCTTACCGCGGGGTTCCGGGAATGATGGTGCCACGCAAATGGGATCAGGTTGAATTCTTGCGTCAGGCCAAGTGCTATGCGGTCACTCTTTTTGGGGACTGGGATTTCATGGAGCTCTATCAAGGCACGCTCGAATTAGAAGATCTACCAGATTTCTTGGTGGAAATCCGTGATGCCGCTAGCTTAGAAGAGATGAAAGCTCTCTTAGAGAAAGCCTACCAAGAACGCAAGGAAGAGGAAGAAAAGACCTTGACCTTGGTTTCAAGTCGTCAACACCGAATCTTTAAGTTGGCAACAGTGTGGCTTTCAGCTGTAGTGGCCCTTTTACTCTTGCCTTTGATCTATTTAGTCTTTTTCCAAGCACCCTTTAAAGAAAAGTTGCTTCAAGCGGATACAGCCTATCTCAAGGTAGACTACACCGGTGTGATCGATGAGTTGGAAGGAGTGGCTCCAAGCAGTCTTCCAACGACACAGAAATATGAGTTGGCGACGTCTTACTTGCAAGGCTTGAATTTCTCAGAGGACCAAAAGAAGGTCATCCTCAATAACGTCACGCTCAAGTCAGACAGCCTCTATCTCCACTACTGGATCTATATCGGTCGTCATGACTTTACCCAAGCGCTGGATACAGCCAAGCGGATCGACGATTCAGACTTGATTATCTATGCCCTTCGTAAAGAAATCAAGGCGACACGTGATAGCGAAAAACTCTCTGGTGAACAGCGCGAGAAGAAACTCTCTGAGCTTGAGGGTGAATACAAGAAATACTGGGATGCCCGCTCTAAACTCTTGGAAGCAGAGACAGATGAAACCAAATCTTCCACTAGCAGCTCAACAACAGCTTCATCTACAGAAGGCTCCTCAACAGAAAGTTCGTCTTCTACAACTGCAAGCTCGACTGAGTCTAGCGACCACAAGGAGTAGTCTATGAAAAAACGTATCATACTCTATAAAAAAGGTTTTCGCTATGAGCTAGCGCTAGAAGAGGGAAAAACAGCGACCGTATCGAATCAAGAAACAGCTCAGTTGACCCTGGCTTCGCAAGAAAACCCCCTTCATTTCCAATGGAGTCAAGGAGAAATCTTCTACCAGTATGGTGAAGACAAGGGTGTGCTTGAAAATAGCAAGATTCTTGGAGATGTGGTCTGCTACTTGGCGACAGGAGAAGTCCATACCTATGAGCTACTCGACAAGGAAGAGATCCTGGTAGCAGATGAAGAGGGTGCGGATGTGCGCTTGCACTATCCAGTACGCTTTCTCCTTGTGAAAAAAGAGCAGACCTGGACTTGCCAGCTCTTATCCGGAAAACTCTACCATAACCACAAACTCGTCAGTGAAGCGACTTTTCCACTGGCCTTTGGGGATGAACTGGCCATTGGAGATGTGACCTTTAAGCTCTATCCAGAAGAATTTGGCGTGGAAGGGGCTGTCGAAGTGAGTCCTTATCTGGTGCCACGCTTGCATTCACGCTATGACTTCTACAAGGACTATCCAGAGTACCACCGGTCTCCGCGGATCATCTACCGGAGTTCGGAAGACAAGATCTTGATCAATCCTCCGGGAGCGGAGCCTCAAAAGCCATCAGATGAACTCTTGAAGTTGATCATGCCACCCCTCATCATGGTTGGGGTGACCCTCTTGATCACCATTTTCCAACCGCGGGGACTCTATATCATCGCGACGGTATCCATGTCTGTGGTTAGTGTGATCTTTTCTGTTCAAGGATTCTTCAAGAATCGTAAGAAATACAAAGAAGACAAGAAAGAGCGCGTGGAGCTCTACCATCTCTATCTCAAGGACAAGGCCAAGGACTTGGAACAGCTATCTCGGAAGCAACGAGAAGGCATGTTTTACCATTTCCCAGCGATCGAAGATTTGACCAAGATGGTCAAACGCTATGACTCACGAATCTACGAAAAAACACCGCTTCATTTTGACTTTTTGGCCTATCGTTTGGGCTTGGGCAAGGTTCCAACCAGCTATGAGCTCAAATATGGTCAGGAAGAGCGCAGTGGGAAGAAAGATGCCTTGGAAGAAGAAGGCTATGCTCTTTTCCAAGCTCATCAAAAGATCGATAATCTTCCGATTGTAGCCAGCCTCAATCGTGGACCTGTAGGGTATGTCGGCCCTCGTCCTATCGTGCTAGAGCAGTTGCAACTCCTCGTTGCTCAATTAGCTGTCTTTCACTCTTACCATGATCTGACCATTATTCCGATCATTCCAGAGGAGGAAAAAGAAAGCTGGGATTGGATGCGCTGGTTGCCTCATGCGACCCTGCAAGACATGAATGTCCGTAGCTTTGTCTACAATCAGCGGACACGCGATCAGGTCTTGAACAGTCTCAACCAAATCCTCAAGCTCCGCAAGGCGCAAAAAGAGGAAGAAAAAGCCAATGATACCAAGATCTTCCATCCTCACTATGTGGTGCTCATCACCGATGAAACCTTGATTTTGGACCATGTCATCATGGAGTTCTTCCGTGAGGATCCGACAGAGCTTGGATGCTCCATCATCTACGTGGCAGACGTGCTCTCATCTCTTTCTGAAAATATCCAAACCGTTATTTCCATCAAGGACCGTAACCAAGGGCAATTGCTCTTGCAAGAAGGGGTTCTTCGTGAGCTTGACTTCCAATTGGATCACTTCCCTGAAGGCTATGATAAGGAAGCTATCTCGCGTGGTCTTGCTCCACTTAAGCATATCCAACAGCTCAAGAGCTCGATTCCGGACTCGGTGACCTTCCTTGAAATGTACCAGGCGGAAACTTTCAATGACCTCAAGGTCTTGAGCCGTTGGGAGAGCCATGCCCCTTACCAAAGTTTGGCTGTTCCGATCGGTCTGCGCGGGAAGGACGATTTGGTCTACCTCAATCTCCATGAAAAAGCCCATGGACCACACGGTTTGATCGCAGGGACAACTGGTTCTGGTAAGTCTGAAACCATTCAGTCTTATATTCTGAGCCTTGCTGTCAACTTCCACCCACATGATGTGGCTTTCCTCCTCATCGACTACAAGGGTGGGGGAATGGCCAACCTCTTCAAGGATCTGCCTCACTTGCTTGGGACCATTACCAACTTGGATGGTGCCCAGTCCATGCGGGCCCTAGCCTCTATCAATGCGGAGATCCATCGTCGGGAGCGGCTCTTTGGCCAATATGGGGTCAACCATATCAACCAATACCAAAAGAAATTTAAACTCGGTGAAGCGACCGAACCGCTTCCTCACCTCTTCTTGATCAGTGATGAGTTCGCCGAACTCAAGGTCAACCAACCAGACTTCATCAAGGAGTTGGTCTCTATTGCGCGTGTCGGGCGTTCCCTTGGGGTGCACTTGATCCTTGCGACGCAGAAACCTTCTGGGGTCGTGGATGACCAGATTTGGTCCAACTCTCGCTTCAAGCTAGCCCTCAAGGTAGCAGACCGTGGCGACTCCATGGAGATGCTGCGGACAGCAGATGCGGCTGAGATCACCCAGACCGGTCGGGCTTATCTCCAAGTCGGAAATAACGAAGTCTATGAACTCTTCCAAACCGCCTGGTCAGGAGCAGACTACCAGCCTGAGAAGGACCAGCTAGGGATCGAAGACCATACCATCTACTTGATCAATGAACTGGGCCAATACGAAGTCCTCAACCAAGACCTCTCCGGTCTGGATATGGCAGAAGAAATCAAGGAAGTGCCAACAGAGCTGGACGTCATCGTGAAAGAAATCAATCACTTGCACCAACAAGAAGGCATCACAGCCGTGGCCCAACCATGGTTGCCACCCCTCAAAGAGCGGATTACGCTGGGTGAGTTGGACAAGGTTGTGCCGATCGAGGCTTGGCAAAAACGGACAGCCCCAAGCGTCCTGATCGGGGTCGCCGATATCCCGCAAGCGCAAAAGCAAGAAGCTGTCGCCATCGATCTGTCAAAAGATGGGAATATCCTCCTTTACGGAAGTCCAGGTACAGGAAAGACCACTTTCCTACAGACAGCCGCAATGGATTTGGCCCGCAAGCAGAGCCCAGAAAATCTGACCATGTACCTGCTGGATTTCGGAACCAATGGTCTGGCACCTTTGACGCAATTGCCACATGTGGCTGATAGCCTGCTGCTCGATCAGACGGAGAAAATCCAGAAATTCATCCGGATCATCAACCGCGAGTTAGATCGTCGCAAGAAGCTCCTCTCGGAGCATGGAGTCGGCACTATCGCCCTCTACCGTGAAGTGACCGGCAAGCAAGAGCCAACCATGGTCATCCTCATGGATAGCTATGAGTCCATGAAGGACGAGCCCTATGAGACAGACCTCTTCAAGCTCTTCATGCGGATCTCCCGTGAAGGTCTTAGCATCGGTGTGCACCTGATCATCACAGCTAGCCGTCAGAACAACCTACGGGCTCAGCTCTATTCAAACTTCAAGCACCAGCTGACCTTGCCACAAAATGATATCTCTGAAGTCCGCGGTATCGTGGGAGCAACCCCACTAGCAGCTACGATGGAAGATATCAAGGGACGGGCACTCATGAAACGTGACGAAGTCGATGTCGTCCAGTTCGCCCTACCAGTCGCAGGAGACAATGATATCCAAATCATCAACAACCTCCGCGACCAAGTCCAAAGCCTCAAAGAGATGTGGACAGGCCAAACACCAGCAGGTATCCCAATGGTGCCAGATGAGTTGACAATTCAGAACTTTATGAGTATGCCAACTACTAGAAAAGTGATCGAGGATCATCAATTACCAGTTGGTCTTGAGTTAGAAGAAGTTGAAACAATTGGGCTTCCAATGAAGAAACTGAAACACTTGATGTTGCTCTCTGATAAAGATAGTTCATTGTCACTTGTTACGAAACATATGATTCGAACAGTTGTTGAAACTGTTTCAGGTCATAAGGTCACAATATTAGATCCAACGGATGAATATAAAACATTCGTTGCGAGTGTTAATAACTATGTTCCGTCAACATCTGATTTTAAATCTGTTATTGAACAATTAAAAGAACAAGTTCATTATGCACGACAAAATGGTGGCGACTTTGAACATTATATTTTTATCACCGATATGGGACAATTTGTATCTGAAAGCGGAGTAGAAACAAATGATATTGGTCTATTAATGGAAGAAGGACTTAAAGTAGGGTTACACTTTGTATTCAGCATGCATAAGAACTTTATTTCCGCTTATAATGACACTGCTAAATATTTGAAGTCCCAACTAGATACAGCATTGATTGCCATGAAGATGTCGGATCAGACTATCTTTACTCGAACAAGCATTGGGCGTGAGGAAGCTCTACCAGAAGATCAAGTATACTTACACTACCAAGCGTCTCAAACGAAGTTGAAGATTACGAAATAAACAGAAATCAATTAATGACAGATGTAATTATTTTTCCAATTGCATAGGCTATCTATAAGCAAGGTTATTATAACTTAATATTTTACTTATTATAGTAATACCTACAGCTAGTTTATCTTTTGTAATATACTATTCTGGTTCTCGATAGCAAATTTTTGAAAGTACCATGTTTAGTAGTTGTTTTTTATTAGACCTTATTGGGTGGAAAAAGAGACTTTGAAATACAAGATCCAAAATCAATAAATCATACAACAAAGAGAATAAAAGTATAGTCATTCTATTTTATAAAAAATATTATTATTTTTTATAAAGTTAATTTTGTGATATGTACTTTTACAGTTCGCTTACCACCTAGAAAACTAATGATTTGATCAAAATTTACGAATGATTAGAGATAATCCTTCGGATAGTAACCTACCGACCTCAATGCTATATTCATTACCGGTTGGATGACAAAAATAGAGAAGAAGAGTAAGAGCGAAGTTTATGTTCCAAGGATTGGTGATATAGAGCTTGTTTTGGGTTCAATTAAAACTTCATCCTCCTTTTCGAAAAAATGAGAAAGAGGTTTCTAAAAATGACTGATGCAGAATTAATCAATGAAATTAATAATCTCGAAGCTAAAAAAGCAAGGTATGAGAAAGTTAGAGATAGCATATATTTTAATGGTCTTAGCACAACAAAAAGTTTACAAAATTTGGATACTTATATATCTCATTGTGAAAAAACTATTACTAATATAGATAGTGACTCAGGATATCATTATTTATCGAATTTTAGAACTAAGTTAGAAGAAGATCTGAATACATTAAAAGAGTATAGAGATTACGCAAAAGATTCAAATAATAAATTTATTGAGCTATACACCACATTAGAAACAAATATCAGTATTACTAATACACAGATTTCTAATAAAAAATTAGAATATAACAAGGGGAAACCTTGGCATAAGCAATACTAGTTGTAGTAGTATTATTGATCAGGAGGAAATCATATGAATGCAGATATCAATTCAAAGGAAGGTAGTTATACTGCTGAAACTATACGATATGACGATAGTCAACTTCAAACCATTCTTGATGATTTGGATGAAATCATATGCCTACTTGGTGATGTATCATTGGAAATTAATCATATTGAATACAATGATTATAAATGGGAAGGAGAAAGTAAAGAGCAGTATCTAGAACTAAAAGTGTTTATGAGGAGATATAAGTCAGATTTTAAAAAAAGTGTCCAAACTTTACAATCTGCGGTATCCAATCTACAGTCACTCCTTAATTCTATTTCTGAATCACATGTTATAAAGGAGATTGATGGAGCATGAAGTTTACTTTGGAAGCTATATATATGTTGCAACTATTCAATGATTCATCAGACGATTTAGCTTTTATACCTTTACCAATATTAGATGGGGAAAATAGAAAAACAGCTTTACAGCGTACCATAGAGAAAGGTTATGAAGATTTAAAATCTATGAGCTTGATTATAGATGGGAAGCCTACCGAAAAATGTATGGAATATGGTTATTATTTAAAAGAGTATCAAATATCGACTTATCATTATCAGATAGATCAAGAATATTTTTGTGCCCCAGCAGTTGATGATTTTAAAAGAATGACAGTGGTTTTGAGTCGAGATGAGGAGGGCCTATATTTAATTGAACGTCTTCCGAGTGTCTTAATTCTGGGTATAGTTATGAGAGACCATTTGGTTTTGCATCATATAGATGACAGGGTTAAGGATTATCTACACTCAAACTATGAAAAGGAATCTTTGTTTCATTTATTTTCTTATCACAAAAATGCTGAAGCATTACGAATAATCGTTGAAGAGTTTGATCGTGTAACCCAAGATAATATTTATTTTTTAAACCATAATAGTTTATACGAATATGATATGAGTAAGCAACTTCTACGTTCGATAGATGGAGAGAAGATTCGACACTCAATTGTAAGAAAAATGAGAGTGAAGGTATAGTATGGCAGCAGAAACAATAAAAGTTGAAACTTCTGACTTAGAAAATATGATTCTTCAATCAATTAAAGTTACTGATTTATTAGGACAAGTAGTAAATAAGATTAAAAATGTTATAGATAAAATTCCTAATCTATCATCTAAGGGTTCTTTTTGTGAGTTGATTGTAACTAGTTCAAGCAATGGCGGATTGGAACTATTTTCAATGAAGGCAAGAGAATTTTTAAACTTGTCAGAAGTTTTTACTCAGCATATTCAAAATACATATAAGGAGATGGTAGATGCAGATCGTATTCTGGCAATTTATATAGCGAATATGATGTTAAATGATCCAGAAACTAGTGAGGAAGATAAACAAACAATTCGAGATCATCCTGAAGAGACTATAGCCGAATTCATCAAACAAATTAAAGGGGAGAACGCACCTATGGAAGGAGGTGAAGAGGAATGACAGAGTATTTTTCTCAACAAGATCATTTTTCGCTACCTATTTCGATTCCAGAGTATGATATTGAAATGAGTGAATTTCTGATTTGTATTGAAAACGTCAAAACGGATCTGAAGAATGAAATGCTTTATCATATGTATTCTAATAACACATGTGAGGCAGAAAAGCCTTACGATGTTTTTAAGAAAGCGTTCAATCGTAGTTCTGATATGCTTCAGTATGCTTTGAAAACACATGCTGATATTATGGAGACGATTGATAGTAAGTTTACAAAAGGGTTAGATGAAGCTTTTGAGTCTTTAAATAATGTAAATGGTCAAAAAAAGCAATACTCTACTCAAAAACTGAATTATATGCAAAAGGGAAATTATGGTAGGGGGTCGGATCGAACAATTTCCGCCTCATTGCCTGTTAAGTATACCCTATCCGATCTTCTAGATCCAGAGAAAAGCCCCATTCAGGCGACAAAGGATGTCTACGATAGACACCTTGCTGTTGTGAAAGAACGAATTAAAAATAAAGATGGTTTTACCGATGAAGAAATTAAGAATATTGAGGAAAAAAGTGAGAAAGAGCTAGTAGAATTATTTTTCCCGACAAAAATTGACGATTATCAACGATTAAAGGTTGATAATTTTCATGAGAAAAACAAAAAAGTCCTAGGGCCTATTGAAACAGTCGTTACTAGTGTGGCAATGGTCGCCGGAGCAGTAGCTCTTACGATACCTAGTGGAGGGACATCTTTAGCAGTTGCTGGGACAGTAGCAGCTACATATTTAGCAACAAGTACAGCTTATTCAGGGCTAACAGGCAATTCATTGATTTCGGGGACACAACTGACAACTGAAGAACGTGCGTGGGCAATTGCTGATACTGCTGCGACATTAGTAACTTTTGGTACAAGTAAATTCTTGGCTCCTTTAGCTAAAATTAGAAATAGTGCAAAATTAAAGACAGTTACTGAAGCATCAGAATACTCTGGAGATGCTGTTGATACAGCACATCTTTTTTATGATATGCAAACAAAGAGTGAAGAGGATGCAGCAACAGAAATAGGTAAATTTTCGTTAATGAAAGGTGGTAGTATTTTAAAATGGTTTGGAAAACTCAACATACCAACTGTGAATTCTCCGACAGTTAATGATATCCCGTTGAACAAACAAAACCAAATAAATCTATTAAACACCAAAAATACTGAATTGGAATATCAAAATTATGTTGATAGAAAGTTAAAGAGCGGCAGCGAACCATTGTCCATGTCTGAGTGGCTCAAAAAACATAACATATCCAAACAAAATTTTTCTACCTATGAGGCCTTTTCAGGTAATAGAATTGAAGAATTTAAATTAAACTTTAACGATGTTGAAACGAATATTACAGTTAAAACACATAGCGTGGATGGTAAAGATCAAAAGATTCGATTGAAAGCTATTGGAGTTGATGAGGAAGGAAATATTCGAATTCAAGATTATACGACTGCCAAAAATGGTATATCGAAGGAACGCCAAGAAATTCTTGACAATTTATCGAAATATGGTGGAGAAGTTGTTGGTGCAGGTAAAGGAAAATTTGCTGGAGGGACTGAAATTCCAAAAGGAACCAGAATTGATGTAATCAATGGTAGTTCCCAGTTCTCACCTGAATGGCAGACCAAATTAAGCGAATTTCCGAAGGCGGATTTGAGTAGCGCTCAAATAAAATCTATCACTGCTATTAAACCAGATCCGGAAAATGGAATCTTACGACCTAATCCAGAAGTTTATCTTTCAAAAGAGTATTTAGAACAACATAAACGACTGTTTGATGATGGAGTAGCGGCCTTTGTCAAGGATAATGAAAATATTATAAGATACAATCAGTTTGGCAGAGATGATGGAGCATTTGTTTTTCCTAGACATGTAGCGGATGCTATGATCAAAGAAGCTAATGGTGATGCTAGAAAGTTAGAAGCTTTGTTAGGATTAGACCCTGGTAGCCTAGGAGATTCTCCTAAAATGGTAGTGCCACAAGAAGTTCATAATTATAGAATTCCCGACGGAAATGAAGAAGGTTCACGCGTAAACCCACAGTGGCGTCCAGGAGGGAAAACATATCCAGGAGGAGTTCCTGAGGCAGTTATTGATAAAGTTCCAATAGATAAGTTAGACCTAATTGAAATTTGGGAAAACGATAAAGGAGATAAGAATGGAAACAATTCACGTAAGTGAGAAGGATGTGTTAGAAATTTGTCAAGATGGAGATAAATATTTCTTGCGCTATCCAACGTTTAATATTACCATGCCAGAAGTTGTTAAAGAAATTCCGAAAGAAGCAGTGGACAGTTATTTGGCAGGTGAGCATACAGGTCAAGAGTTGATGAATTATGCTCATTATGGTTTCTGGAAATCTAAAAATCAATATACAAGAGATGAATCTACTAAGCTCTTCATTGAAAATAATCCATCTGTAATTTTAAAAAACCCTGAGCACAGTAAGCGATTATTCTCTGTAGATGAATTTCGTACATTGGTAAAACAAGCTTTCTCTTTGGAGTTGAAACCAACAGAACTTGATGCAATTGGAACGGTAGACAATCATTTAGAACTTCTTCTTGTAGATCCTCTTAACTGGCAGGAGGAAATAGAAGGAGTTCACCTGGAGATGCTCCAAGAAAAACTCAACAACTATATCTATTTTTTGGAAAGCAAACAGTATTTGGAACGATATGGAGATAATTTTGACAAAAAGGTCATTCATATCACTTTCCAATATTCTCCATCTGATAATGGGCTAGCTTTCCTAGTCGCTGTTCAGAAGGCATTGCAGGATACAGATATGAGTTTGAAGGTGGAATTGCCAGAGTAATTAGAGGTGATGAAAAGCGCCTTTTCATAATCAATAGGAAATTGTAAAAAACTAACACTAAGAGAGAACGACGATTTCTCTCTTTTTAAATCTCTAAGCTCTCTCCATTTAGTGATTATTTTGACCATCAAACTAATTTTCGGTATAATAGTAGTACTTAATTGATCTATTGTCATTTTTCTGAAGGATATGTCATGAATAGCTATCTCGTGTGGAATTTCGCTTCTAAAGTATATTTAACAAATGAAGTGTGCATGACAAAATGGTAGTGAATTTGAACAATGTATCTTTTATCATGAGATAGATTGGTTTGTAGCTGAATGAGGAGCAGAGACAAATAATACTGCTCTGTTAATGAAAGGAGTACTTAAATGTAGGTTTGCATTTTGGAGTTAGTATACAAAAGAACATTATTTCAGCTTAATGGTACAGCCAAGTATTTGAAGTCCCAAATAGATTCAGCTTTGATGCCTTTGAATCTATCGGGTCAGACTATCTATAATCGGACAAGTATTGATCGTGAGTTAATTCTACCAGTAGATCAAGTATATCTATACTATCCAGCTTCTCAGACGAAGTTGAAGATTACGAAATGAGGAAAAAGAAATGTCAAAAGAAATTTATTTACAAATAAAAAAACAACTGCAAATTTGGACTACAATTAATATCATTATTGCCTTGATTTCTATTTTAGGGGGGATCCTAGTTATTATCAGTAAATCACGCCATATTCCTTTTTTACTGATGACGCTTGGAGCACTTACTTTAATGAACCAGGTGTTGATTACGCCTGCTTTTAAAGCAAAGAAAGAAGCTGAGGAAGAACATCCGGAGTGGAAGGAATTATCTATTAAGGGTGTTGAAATACCTGTGGAAGATATGCAGAAGGGGATTATAATATCTGCTGTTGCTCTTTTAACAGTCATTGTAGGCTTCTTCATGTTTTATAGGCCCGTCCCAAAAACAGATATAGGTTCAGAGGTTATAAGTAATAATAGGGATGTAGAATCTGTAACAGATGAGAGCGTAGAGGAACCTAAGGAGAAATCGACAACACCTTCTTCAGTTATAGATGAAGAAGAATTTAAAACTGGTCAAGAAATTAAAGAAAGTATTGAGTCAAATTCAACCTCTGATAAATCATCCTTAGATATTAATAAAGCACATGATATTGCAGAAAAAGCAAAACAGCAAAATTGGTTGAAAGTGAAGGAGTAAGTAATGAGTGACGCAAGTTTGAAAGCACAAATTGATAGTGATATAGCGGAAAGAAAAAAATATATAAGAGTAAAAAATGCGATTAGTAACCATGGGCTAGATCAGGATATTTCACTAAAACACTTTACGAAATATATTGATGAATGTAAGGATGCAATTAAAAAGATTGATGGAAATGAAGGATATCATTATCTTTCAACTATGAAAACAAAACTACAAAATGATAAAGATAAGATCAAAGAATTCACGGATTTTGTGAGAGATGCAAATACCTCATATAAAAATTTGTATAGTACTTTGACTGCTAAAATCGCTGCATTAGATAGTTCAATCAGTAGTAATAAATCAAAATATAATAAGGGAAAACCTTTTTGGGAACGGATTTGGTGATGAAAGGAAGAAAAGATGGATACCAATATTAACTCTATAGACACTACCTATGAAAGTTCTACTGTTGAGTATGATGATAGTAATATAGCAGCAATTGAAAATGAATTGATAGAGATTGCTAACCTATTTAATTCGATAGATGCTGAGATTACTTCATTAAAAGGACTTGAAAAAGAGTGGAAGGGAAAAGCAAAAGACCAGTACGTAGAATTGCGAACATTTCTTGAAACTTACCGTACTGATTTTTTTAACAATATCCAAGATTTTAAAACAACAATTTACGGTCTTGAGGGGCTTCTCTCTTCAATTCCTTCATCAACAGTAATAAAGGAGATTGACGGAGCATGATGTTTACGTTAGAAGCTTTATATGCGCTACATATGTTTAATGATCATTCAAATGATATTGCTTTTCTTCCTTTGCCTGCCAAAGAAGGTGAAACTAGAAAAGAAGCTTTATTGAGAATAGTAGAAAAGGGTTTTGAAGACCTATCGAATATGGAGTTGATTGTAGATGGTACACCTACGGAAGAATGCATACAATACGGTGCTTATCTAGATGAGTATGCACAAGCTAATTATCATTGCAATGTCAATCAATTGTTTTATTATTCTCCTAATGTAGATGAGTATGATAGGATGGCAATTATTATCATTCAAAATGATGAAAATGAGTTTTTAATTGATCGCGTGGGTACAGCTATATTCTTAGCCTCTTTAATATCACTTTATCCGATCCTACAAAATGTAGACGCTAATAAAAAAGATTATCTGCATTCAGAATGGGAAGCAGAAGCTTATTTAAAACTAGTTCTTCATCATCCAAATGATGATGCACTTCGTATTCAAATTAATGATTCGTCACATAATGTTCAAGACAGACTGTACTACAGGAGTGACCAATATTTATATGAATATGATATGGAGAACCAGACTCGCAGATCTATTAGTGGTGAGCAGTTTAAGAAACAATTGATTCAGAAATTAAAAGTGAAGGGAGAATTATGGGAGTAGATATTAAGTTAGTCTTGTCTGATCAGGAACAATTAATTTATCACTGTATGACAATAGTGGAGTACTCAAGTCAAATTACTGCAAAATTGAGTCATATTAGCTCAACTATCTCATCGTTATCTTCTCAAGGGGCGTTTCATGATTTAGTCGCAAACCGCTCAGCAAATAATGGTTTTGCAAACTATGTTTTAAAGGCACAGGAGTTTGGAACATTAGCAGAAGTGTTGTGGCAACATGCTCAGAATACCTATGATGGAATGGTTGATGTAGATAAGGTTATGGCTACTTATGTAGCTGGCTTACTGTTAGAATCACCAGATACCTCTTCAGAAGATAGGGATTATATATATAGCAATCCGAAAGAAGCCGTTCAACAAATTCAAGAAAATATTAAAGAGCAGGAAAAAGAAGGAAGCGAAAAGGGGAATTAGATGAGCAAGTATTACTCAAATAAAAGCGACTTTTCTGAAGCTGGTTCGAATTTACAATCTAGTGGTGGAGGATCTACTAGCAGTGTTAACGCATATAGCAATTATGTCAGTGGTGGCTATCCTAGTGGTGGATCTAGCAAATCAATGAGTCAGCTCATCAACGATATCGAGGAAGTTGCTAAAACTGTTACCAGTGAGGGCGTGGCAGATCTTTATGTACAAACTGGGGAGGCGGCGTTAAATGTTACTAAAAATAGTGATGAGTTTGATAAAGCTACGACCCGGGTCTCTAAGATACTAAAAAGTGCTCAGAAAATTCATCAAAACATTATGCAGAATATTGATAGTAAGTTTACACTTGGTATTGATAAAGTACTTGAAGGTTTGAACAAAATAAATGGATCAGACTCAAAATATAAAACAAAGAATTTAACAAGGACTGAACATGATTACAGGCCTGTTTATGTAAATGCGTACTCTCCTACTACGTACCATGATTATAAGAAAGAAGTTCCATATAATTTATCAGAAATCCTTGATGGGAAAGCCTCTCCCATTAAGGCTGCAAAAGATGTCTATAGTAAACGTCTAGAAGCTGTAAAAGAATCTCTGAAGCATAAGGATAAAATGACAGATGAGCAACTCAAGCAAATTAAAGGAAAGAGTGCAGAGGAAGTTCTTGAGTTAATGTATCCGAAAGAAATTCCGGACTACCAAAAACTAAAAGCAAGTCGTTATTATGAGGAGCATAGAGAAACTCTGCAAAAAGTTGATACAGGTATCAAGATACTTGCCTGGGTAGGAGCTGTAGGAGGAGTTGTGCTCTCTCCTTTTACTGGTGGAAGCTCTTTGGCTCTTACTTATGCCTCGACGGCCTATCTTACTATAGATAGTGGCTACTCAGCGGTAACAGGTCATACAATGATCACAGGAGATCGGCTGTCTACTGAAGAGAGAGTATGGGCCGGAATTGATGCAGCATCAGTCGTTTTGTCAGCAGGTGCTGGATCCTATTTAACAAAATTGAGAAAAGCTGGGAAAGCTGGATCTACTCTATTAAAACTTGCCTCGCATGCAGATGATGTAAATGATGCATCTAAAGTGGTTTATGCATTTGCTACTGATAAAGATCCCAAAGCAGCTATCGGAAATTTGGTGATGGGACAAGCACAAGGTTTCGCTGCAAAGAAAGCTGGAGGCCTCTTAAACGGGAAATTTGGTAAGACGAATGCTCCTGACGTACCTGACATACCAACAAATTCTACGAAACAGCATATTGAAGTTGATAGCTCGGGATTGAATTCTAAGAAGCTTAAAATTGATCCAACAGTTGTTCATCAGAAGAAAAATTCTAAATTAGATCTGAAAATAGAACCAACTGTTAAAGCAGATTTGTCATCGACTCCTAAACCTCATGTGGATGTGGAAACATCAAAAATTAAACCAGTTGAAGCAGTAGCTGGAGCAGCAACTGCAGTTCCAAAATCCAAGAAACCAGATATTGATGTGTTGACAAAACCGAAAGATTTATCTACTATAAAAGGTGAAGCTGTTGATCATATTGGAACAGCTAAGCCGAAGGTTGATTTGGATGTTCCTGAAGCAGGTGATGTACTAAAAGTACATGAAGCTGAAATAAGCCCAACAAAATCTGAAATGAAGAAAGGAAGCAAACAAAAAGAAGTTCATGTAGAAGATGTTGAACATTATACTACATGGGATCAAATGAAAGCGGAACATTATCGGACCGTTACTGATTTTGTTCAGGCTAATAAACCAGACGGTGCTTCTCACCCGCGGGAGTGGTTGAATAAACCTAATCATGAATTTACAATTGAGCATATGTCGGACGGGACTCAAGTTTGGAAATATAAAGATAGCCTTGGTGTTGAAAAAGTTTATGTAGATGGTGTTCTTCAAGGGGGAGGTGTTCCTAATCCAAAAGTAACACAACACTTCGAACAACTGAACCCTAGAATCAAAGATTTCGACCCAGAAGTGGCTAGTACTCTTCAAAAATCAAATGCTGGAGAAATACTGGCTGATGATAACATGCGGATAGTGAGAGAAAATGTAGGTGCTAACGGAAACACATACACACTTGAGAGTATTGGGAGACCAGCACCAGGTGGGATTGATGATCCCATTGTTAAGGGGATTGATGGAATCTACAGAAACCAAACACCACCACCATCTTATGTTATTAACGAAACTAAGTGGGGGAGTTCAGAAATTAATCAACATACGAAATCAGGTCCCCAGATGTCAGAGCAGTGGGTTCGAGATAGAATTAATGCACTAGATGGAGCTGAGAAATTCAAATTGAAAGAGGCGTTGGATGATGGAGATGTAGAGTTTGTCATCAGTAAGGTTGATACGAGTGGAAATGTTTCAACTTATTATGCTGAAGAAATTACAGATTCTACAGGTAGGATCGTTAAAGTGAAGCCAGGGACTGCTTGGCCTTAATTAAGGAGATATAAAATGGATTTACGTGATGTATTAAATACAGAGGAGAATTATAAAGAAGGACTGAAGTCCAATAAAGAGGCACTGTTATATTTTCAAGAGAAATTAATAAAACTTCAAATTGATTTAGATAATGGAATTGAAAACTATAAAAAACCAACAATAGAAGTATATAATTCAACTTTAGCTACCATCTTGTCTTATCAGAAAGATATTTTGCTATCTACTTATTCTATTGGAGCCCCTTTGTCAGATTTTAAAGAGGAATATATCTCATTTGTGACTTCTTTAATTCCAATATGGCATAAGGAGTGGGGCTATGAACAAATGTTATGGGCATTATCTATTGGTATTTTGTTAGAAATTGAAGATGAGGTTTTCGACCAGCTAGTGGATTTGATTAGAAATGATGATCCGGAAGATTATTTAATTGACTATTTGATTCAATATCGTCATCCTAATTGGAAGATTCGAATAAACTATAATTTCCCAAGGCCCTATGGTTTTACTCGGAAAATAATTGAAGAGGAAAATTCTGAACAAGCTCTAAACCTGCTCAAAGAATATTTAAATAAGAAATGGTATCAAGGGAGCAGAGATGCAGGGTGGTATGATTTACATAAGCAGAATATAAAAAATCATGTAGGATACTGGTCCTTTGAATCAGGTGCTATTTGTAAAATTAAGGGATTGGATTATAAACAGCTAGAAGGGGTTCCTTACTTCCCATACGATTTAGTCGCAGAAGGATCAAAAGTATAGAAACTAGAACTCATAAAATACTATTCGGTAAATCAATGAGTTTACAGGATATACTGAAAAACTATCGGCTCTTTATCAACTTTAGTAGGTCGATGAAAAGTTACAACATAGAGAGAACCACCTGGTTCTCTTTTTTAGTGTTCATCGGGGCTTTCTTTGCCATGTACCGTCCGACCCTCCAAGCGCAAAAAGAGCAAGAGGAAAAAGTGGAAATCCGGCAGAAGTTGCAACCTGCTATGGAGAATATCCAAAAGCAAGAATAAAGCTTACGAGAAGCGGTCCAGTCACAGATGAAGGACCTGCTTCGGACACCGAGTTCCAGCTCAGAAACAGAGGCAACAAGTGGGGAATGATCAGGATTGCCTGCTGTTGACCAATCATTGAGGAATCACCGTCCTATCGGTGATTTTTTTGTCTTCACTTCTCCCTCGAATTAATCCTTAAATTGTGATAAAATAAGGGTTACGAATGTTTTTGAATGGTCTGTTTTTGCTTAGAGTTGGGCCACTCAAAAGCGAGCAAAAGAATCAAGATCAAGGGAGAAACAATGTCCAACACCTTTGAAATTTTAATGGATCAGCTAGATATGCCGCTGGAGATGCGATCTTCCAGTGCCTTTTTGCATGCGGAGATTCAAGAAGTCGTGGTGCACAAGGTCAGCCGGGTTTGGGAGTTCCGCTTTGCCTTTGCGGAAGTCTTGCCAATTACTTTGTTTAAGGAATTGCGCCAGCGCTTGAAGGACGAATTTTCAAAGACAGGAAACCAAGCGACCTTTACCATCCAAGTAGCCAATCCGGATTTTTCTGCTGATTTATTGCAGGCCTACTATCGTGAGGTCTTTGAGGATGGCCCTTGCGCTAGTCAAGGCTTTAAGGGACTTTACCAAGACTTGCAGGTGCGCGCGGAAGGGCAGGAATTGGTCATCTCAGGGCCGTCTTCGGTCGATACGGAGCATTTTCGTAAGAATCATTTACCAAATCTTGCCAAGCAGTTGGAAGCCTTTGGTTTTCCGCATTTCACCTGTCGAGTGGAGTCTGATGAAGAGTTGACAGAGCAAGAAGTGGCGCGCTTTGAGCAGGAAAATGAAAAGATCTTCCAAGCGGCCAATGAAGAGACCTTGCGGGCTATGGAATCCTTGGCCCAGATGGCTCCGCCACCAGCGGTTGAAGAAAAGCCAGCCTTTGATTTCAAATCTAAGAAGGCGGCAGCTAAACCTAAGCTAGACAAGGCCGAGATCACTCCGATGATCGAGATCACAACAGAAGAAAACCGGATTGTCTTTGAGGGTGTGGTCTTTGACGTGGAGCACAAGGTGACGCGGACCGGTCGGGTCTTGATCAGCTTTAAGATGACCGACTATACCTCGAGTTTTTCCCTTCAGAAATGGGTCAAAAATGAGGAAGAAGCCCAGAAGTTTGACATGATCAAGAAGAACAGCTGGCTCCGGGTGCGGGGAAATATCGAAATGAACAATTTCACGCGCGACTTGACCATGAATGTCCAAGACATCCAGGAAGTCGTGCATTATGCCCGCAAGGACCTGATGCCAGAGGGTGAGCGCCGGGTGGAATTCCACGCCCATACCAATATGTCGACTATGGATGCCCTGCCGGAAGTCGAAGAGCTGGTTGCCAAGGCAGCTGAGTGGGGCCATAAGGCGGTGGCCATCACCGACCATGGCAATGTGCAGAGTTTCCCACATGGATTTAAAGCAGCCAAGAAAGCTGGGATCCAGCTGATCTATGGGATGGAAGCCAATATCGTAGAGGACAAGGTGCCGATCACCTATAACGAGGTGGATCTGGACCTCAATGAAGCGACCTATGTGGTCTTTGACGTGGAAACGACGGGACTATCAGCCATTTACAATGACTTGATCCAGGTCGCTGCTTCTAAGATGTACAAGGGCAATGTCATTGAGGAGTTTGATGAGTTTATCGATCCGGGCCATCCTTTGTCCGCCTTTACGACCCAATTGACAGGGATCACCAACGAGCATGTCCGGGGTGCCAAGCCATTGGTGCAGGTTTTGAAGGAATTTCAGGCCTTCTGTGAGGGAACGGTTCTTGTCGCCCACAATGCTACCTTTGACGTGGGCTTCATGAATGCCAACTATGAGCGCCATGGCCTTCCTAAGATCACTCAACCGGTCATCGATACCCTGGAATTTGCCCGTAATCTCTATCCGGATTTTAAACGGCATGGCTTGGGGCCATTGACCAAGCGCTTTGGGGTAGGCTTGGAGCACCACCACATGGCCAACTACGATGCGGAAGCGACGGGGCGCCTGCTCTTTATCTTCATCAAAGATGTCGCTGAAAAGCATGGGGTGACCAATCTTAAGGACTTGAATATCGATTTGATCGATGAGAATTCTTATAAGAAGGCGCGGGTCAAGCATGCGACTCTCTATGTCAAGAATCAGATCGGCCTTAAGAACATGTTTAAGCTGGTCTCTCTTTCTGGGACCAAGTATTTCGAAGGAGTTCCACGGATTCCCAAGACCGTGCTGGACGCCCACCGCGAGGGCTTGATCCTCGGATCGGCCTGCTCAGAAGGGGAAGTCTTTGATGCGGTCATGTCGCAAGGTGTGGATGCGGCGGTCGAAGTGGCTAAGTACTACGACTTTATCGAGGTTATGCCACCGGCTATTTATGCGCCCCTCATTGCCAAGGAGCAAGTCAAGGACATGGAGGAGCTTCAGACCATTATCAAGAGCTTGATTGAAGTAGGAGATCGCCTCGGCAAGCCTGTTCTTGCGACAGGAAATGTCCACTATCTGGAGCCAGAAGATGAGATCTATCGGGAGATCATTGTCCGTAGTCTCGGTCAAGGGGCCATGATCAACCGGACCATTGGCCACGGAGAAGATGCCCAGCCAGCGCCACTTCCTAAAGCGCATTTCAGAACTACCAATGAAATGTTGGATGAATTTGCCTTTTTGGGAGAAGACCTGGCGCGCAAGATTGTTATTGAAAACACCAATGCGCTCGCAGAGACCTTTGAGCCGGTCGAAGTGGTCAAGGGTGACCTCTATACGCCATTTATCGACAAGGCCGAAGAAACGGTTGCAGAATTGACCTATAAGCGAGCCTTTGAGATCTATGGTAATCCACTTCCTGATATTGTCGATTTGCGGATTGAAAAGGAATTGACCTCTATCTTGGGGAATGGTTTTGCCGTGATTTATCTGGCATCGCAAATGCTGGTGCACCGTTCTAATGAGCGGGGCTACCTGGTTGGATCGCGTGGATCTGTTGGATCTAGCTTTGTCGCGACCATGATCGGGATCACTGAGGTCAATCCGCTTTCGCCTCACTATGTTTGCAGCCAGTGCCAGTACAGTGAGTTCATCACAGATGGTTCTTATGGATCTGGTTTTGATATGCCGGACAAGGATTGTCCAAACTGTGGCCACAAGCTCAGCAAAAACGGGCAGGATATTCCCTTTGAAACCTTCCTTGGTTTCGATGGGGACAAGGTACCCGATATCGATTTGAACTTCTCTGGGGAAGATCAGCCAAGTGCCCACTTGGATGTCCGCGATATCTTTGGGGAAGAATATGCCTTCCGGGCAGGAACGGTAGGTACGGTCGCAGCTAAGACCGCCTATGGTTTTGTCAAGGGCTATGAGCGTGATTTTGGCAAGTACTACCGAGATGCCGAGGTCGAGCGCTTGGCTCTCGGTGCAGCTGGGGTCAAACGGACGACCGGTCAGCACCCGGGGGGAATCGTTGTTATTCCAAACTATATGGATGTCTATGACTTTACTCCAGTCCAGTATCCGGCAGATGATGTGACAGCTGAATGGCAGACCACTCACTTTAACTTCCACGATATTGATGAGAACGTCCTCAAGCTCGATGTCCTGGGACATGATGATCCGACCATGATTCGCAAGCTTCAAGACTTGTCAGGCATTGATCCAAATGATATCCCTATGGATGATCCAGGGGTCATGGCCCTCTTTTCTGGGACGGAAGTACTAGGGGTGACAGCCGAGCAGATCGGAACGCCGACGGGAATGTTGGGGATTCCAGAGTTTGGGACCAACTTTGTTCGGGGCATGGTCGAAGAGACCCATCCGACGACCTTCGCAGAGTTACTTCAGCTCTCTGGTCTGTCTCACGGTACCGACGTGTGGTTGGGAAATGCCCAAGACTTGATCAAGGCGGGCATTGCCGATCTATCGACCGTTATCGGGTGTCGGGACGACATCATGGTGTACCTCATGCACGCGGGTCTCAAGCCTAAGATGGCCTTTACCATCATGGAGCGCGTGCGGAAAGGCATGTGGCTCAAGATCTCTGAAGAAGAGCGCAATGGCTACATCCAAGCCATGAAGGAAAACAATGTCCCTGAATGGTACATCGAGTCCTGTGGGAAGATCAAGTACATGTTCCCCAAAGCCCATGCGGCGGCCTATGTTATGATGGCCCTTCGTGTAGCCTACTTTAAGGTACATCATCCACTTTATTACTACTGTGCTTACTTCTCGATTCGGGCCAAGGCCTTTGACATCAAGACTATGGGCGCAGGCCTTGAGGCCGTGAAAGCGCGGATGAAGGAAATCGCTGAGAAACGCAAGAACAATGAAGCTTCTAACGTAGAGATCGATCTCTACACCACCCTTGAGATTGTCAATGAGATGTGGGAGCGGGGCTTCAAGTTTGGCAAGCTAGACCTCTATCGCAGTCAGGCGACAGAATTCTTGATCGATGGGGATACCCTGATTCCACCATTTGTTGCTATGGATGGTCTGGGAGAGAACGTTGCCAAGCAAATCGTGCGGGCGCGTGAAGAAGGAGAATTCCTTTCTAAGACCGAGCTCCGGAAACGAGGCGGTGTTTCGTCCACCCTGGTTGAAAAGATGGATGAGATGGGCATTCTTGGTAATATGCCAGAAGACAACCAGTTGAGCCTCTTTGATGATTTGTTCTAGAAACAAAGGAGGAGAACATGAAGGTAGAAATTTTTGCAGAAGACAAACCAGCTGAAAAAGTCTTTGAGTACAAGCTAGAAGTGGCAGACAATGTGCTGCTCCTTTCCACTGCCATGCTCTCAGGAGCGATTGCTCTAGCCAGCTTATTTTCAGCCTTGAAAGATTAACTGACAGCCTCTATTTTCCTTTTGAAAATAGAGGTTTTTCAGTCCTTTCAGATCTGATAAGTGTTTTCTTTGGCACTGGATTGTGTTACAATTTTTAGTAACAAGTGTTTATAACAAGGAAACAGAAAAGATGAAACAGAGGAAAAGCGCGTGGCAAGATATTTAGTAGGGCCTTACAATAATAGTTGGAACTTTATGGATGCGCTTGAAAAAGCGCAGGATGGTGATACCATCGAGTTTGAAAATGGGTATGTCTTTCAATGGCCGACAAATAAAGTGATCGAGATCGACAAGAACCTTCATTTTGTGGGGCATGTGGTCCCAAATCCAAATGGCAATGGGCGCATGTTTAACAACACGATTGAGGCTTCCTTCCGATTTGTAGAGGGAGCTCAGGTGACATTTGAAGATCTGTGGTTTAAAGTTGGTGGGAATTACACTACCTTGCTCTTATGGAATAGCTCAGATATCACCTGTAAACAGGTCTATTTTGAAGCAACCACTCCAACAAATAATGAATTTTTTATCTATATGGATACGCATTCGAAGTTGACACTGGAAGGAGTCGGGATGAAGGTTCCGGAAAAACACCAAAGTGCCATCGGTATGTCCGCTTCGGAATTGACTATTCGCAATTCAACGATCTTTTCTAAGATTGATCTGTCAGAAGGATCTAAATTGGCCTTAGAAAATGTCCATATTGAAATATTTGGGAATAATACGATCCATGCCAAGGACTCAGAAGTGATCGCAAAAAATTCAACGATTACAGGCGGGGATCTGGAAAAGGACTTTCCACCAGTTTGGTTGAGGAATGTCATCTGGGAGTCTGAAAACTGTAAAATTGAGTTGCCTACTGGTACTGGGGTCTGTCTTGATAATAATGTTCAATTCAATTCGGATTCGGATCATATGACCTCCATCAATTCATACAATAGTATGATCCGAGCTCATCAAGCTACATTTTCAGAATTTTTATGCGTCTATGAAGAATCCTTTGCTTCCCTGACTGGAGAAACAACCTTCTTGAATGAGAATGCCGAAACCATTTCATTTGGAGTTTTTGATGATGGTGTGCTGATGGCTGAGCATATGATTTGTCATAAGATTGCGGATCCCAATATACGGCTTCAAGGTGGAGCCTTTGCGAAGGTGGGCACCATGACCTATAAGCAAGGGGATGCGCGTGATCTGACCAAGGAAATTGAGGATGACTGTGATTATCTTGTTGGTAGAGAAGTGGCCAAGGGCAATGCGCAAGTCGTTCCTACGGGACAAGCGACGGATGCAACGGTGGCTCCAACTACCGCAAGAGACTCTGGACCAGAGAAGAAACAAGATGCTCTTCAAGAACTCAATAGCCTGATTGGTCTTGAAAAAGTCAAACATGAGATCAAGAAAATGATCAACATGGTGGAATTTAACAAGAAACGAATCGCCAGTGGCAAGGCTCCTGAAAAACAAACCCTTCATGCTGCCTTTATGGGAAATCCTGGTACAGGGAAAACCACTGTGGCCCGTCTATTGGGACAAGTGCTCTTTGATGCAGGTGTCCTCTCAGGGGAAGAATTCCGTTTCGTGGAAGCAACGGAGTCCGATCTGATCTCTTCGAATATTGGAGGAACAGCTGAACAGACCCAAGCCCTGCTTGAAAAAGCGCGAGGAGGCATCCTCTTTATTGATGAAGCCTATAGCTTGGATAAAAAGGACAGCGGTGCGGACTTTGGGATCGAGGCGATCAATACCATCCTCAAATTTATGGAGGACAATCGTGACGACATCATGATTATCTTTGCCGGCTATACCAAGGAAATGGAGGAGTTCTTAAAAACCAATCCAGGCCTTCGTTCTCGGGTGCCAAATAATTTCATCTTTGAAGATTTCACAGGAGATGAGATTGTCCAACTAGGTGAAATGATCCTAAGCAAAGGGGACTACAAACTCGAAGACCGAGATTACTATGCGCGGCACGTTAAGCGGGCTTATGATGGCTCGCTAGATAAGAGCAATGGTCGCTGGATCCGGAACCTGGATGAGCAATTGACCAAGACCATGGCAGATCGGGTGGTGGCCCAAGGTTCCGACGATATTGAGACCATCCTCAATAGCGATATCGATGCTGTCCTTAACCAAGGTAAGTATCAAGCAGGAGCCGACAAGGAAGAAGATGGGATGGCTGCCCTCAACCGTTTGGTTGGAATTGCTAAGGTGAAAGAGCAAGTCGAACAATTCGTAGCCATGGCTGAGTTCAATCAAAAACGGGCTGAACAAGGTGGCATCGTCGAAGATACGACCTTGCACTCTCTCTTTCTTGGAAATCCTGGTACAGGGAAGACCACCGTGGCCCGTATTTTGGGCAATATCCTCTTCCAAAAAGGGGTTATCAAGCAGAAGAAATTCATTGAAGTTTCGCGGAGCAATCTGGTTGGAGGCTACCAAGGTCAAACAGCCTTGAAGACGCGTGAAGTTTTGGAAAGTGCACTGGGTGGAGTCCTCTTTATCGATGAGGCCTATACGCTCTATACCGGTTTAAATGACGATTTTGGGAAGGAAGCCTTGGACGAAGTCCTCAAATTTATGGAGGATCACCGTCGCGATATCGTCATTATCTTTGCTGGTTACACAAAAGAGATGCACGACTTCTTGCAGGTCAATTCAGGTCTACAAAGCCGGATCCCGACTACATTTGATTTTGAAGACTACAGCCCAGATGAGATCGTTGAGATCGGTCTGTTAGGATTGCGTAAGCAAGGCTACCAAGTCAATGAAGCCCTTTACGGAGAGATTGTGAAAGGGAATTATATGCGTGCTAATGACCATAGTAATGGTCGCTGGGTTCGCAATCTTAATGAAAAACTCTTGCGTCAAGTATCAACTCGGGTAACCCGTGAAGGTAGTACAGACTACAATTCCATTTTGGATCAAGATTTGGAAGCTTTGAGAGAGAATAGCAGTTCTGAACAACCCCATACCGTGGATGATCAAGGTTATGTTCTTCCTTAAGCTAGAAGGGACAAGAAAAAGGATATCCCTTCAGTTGAAGACAAAGTCTTCTTAGAAACTTTCCTTAGGTGAGTACGGACGTCAGCGAACTTCTACGAAGTTCCATGACTAATTATTGAGCCTAAGGTCTCAATAATTCCGAGTGCCTGAAACTGAATAGTTTCAGGCACTTTTCTCACAGCGGAAAGTTTCGGTATTTCTTGATTTGTTCTAAAAAGAACTCATTTTTATTTCTTTTCAGAATCACTTAACCTATCTTATATTAAAAAAGGTTGTTTATGTTCTAAAAGAATTCTATATGGACTTATGGTATACTAGGAGGAGATTATTCACTTATGAAGGAGAAAACAATGGTTTTACCAAATTTTAAAGAAAACCTCGAAAAATACGCTAAATTGTTAGTGGCGAACGGAATCAACGTGCAACCTGGCCATACCTTGGTCTTGAACATTGATGTGGAACAAAGAGAATTGGCCCACTTGATTGTGAAGGAAGCCTATGCTTTGGGTGCGCACGAAGTGATTGTCCAATGGGCCGATGACTTCACTACCCGGGAAAAATTCCTCCATGCACCGATGGATCGTTTGGACAATGTGCCAGACTATAAGATCGCGGAGATGAACTACCTCTTAGACCACAAGGCTAGTCGCTTGGGTGTGCGCTCGTCTGATCCAGGTGCCTTAAATGGTGTTGATGCAGAGAAGCTTTCTGCCTCAGCTAAGGCTTTGGGCATGGCCATGAAACCAATGCGCATCGCTACTCAATCCAACAAGGTCAGCTGGACCGTTGCTGCTGCAGCAGGACTGGAATGGGCGAAAAAGGTCTTCCCAAATGCGGCGAGCGATGAAGAAGCAGTGGATCTCCTGTGGGATCAAATCTTCAAGACCTGCCGGGTCTATGAGGAAGATCCAGTCAAGGCTTGGGAAGAGCATGCAGCTATTCTCAAGAGCAAGGCAGATACACTAAATAAGGAACAATTCTCAGCCCTTCACTACACAGCGCCTGGCACCGATTTGACTCTTGGCTTGCCGAAAAATCACGTCTGGGAATCTGCCGGAGCCATCAATGCCCAAGGTGAAAGCTTCTTGCCAAACATGCCGACAGAAGAGGTCTTCACAGCTCCTGACTTCCGTCGCGCAGAAGGTTATGTCACCTCTACAAAACCGCTTAGCTACAACGGAAACATCATCGAAGGGATCAAAGTGACTTTTGAAAATGGAGAAATTGTGGATATCACAGCTGAAAAAGGCGATCAAGTCATGAAAGATTTGGTCTTCAAAAACAAGGGAGCGCGTGCCTTGGGTGAATGTGCCCTCGTACCAGATCCAAGCCCAATTTCCCAATCAGGCATTACCTTCTTTAACACTCTCTTTGATGAAAATGCCTCTAACCACTTGGCCATCGGGGCAGCCTATGCAACCAGCGTAGAAGGTGGCGCAGAGTTCACAGAAGAAGAACTCGAAGCAGCCGGCCTCAACCGCTCAGACGTCCACGTCGACTTCATGATCGGCTCAAACCAAATGAATATCGACGGCATCCGAGAAGACGGCACCCGCGTCCCAGTTTTCCGCAACGGGGATTGGGCAATTTAAGGAGAAACTATGATTGGAAGTATGTTTGTCGGTCTTTTGATCGGACTTCTAGCTGGAGCTATCACCAATCGTGGCGAACGCATGGGATGTTTTGGGAAAATGTTTCTGGGCTGGATTGGTGCCTTTTTAGGACAATTACTCTTTGGTGCTTGGGGACCAAGCCTAAACGGTACAGCCATTATCCCATCGATTCTTGGTGCCATGATTTTATTAGCCATCTTCTGGGAAAGAGGAAGCTAGGTTTAACTTGCTAAAACAGATAGAGTGGTTGGAAATCTTCCAACCTCTTTTTTAGTCAAAACTTGATCATCAAAGTAAAATCAGGTATCATGGAAGGTATGTTTTGTTATGAATAAATAAGATAATTATGGCTGTGGTAGACTGGTGAAAAGTTAGTTCAGATTCTCCGTCTAGGAATGAAACAGTATAGAAAGTAAGAGACGTGTATGTTTAAACCAGCAAAAATCGAACGGTTGCCGAAAATGAACTTTCGCTATCATTTGTTAAAAGTCGATGGAGAGTGGTATTTGATGGAGGTCGATCGTCCGATTATTATCACCTATTTTCTGCCATGGTTTGTTTTTTTTATTCCTCATAAAGCCTATCAGCTAACAGAGGATGAAGTAGGAGCCATAGCTCCAAAAGTATTTGAAAGAGACAAGAAGCATCAGAGTTTAGTGAATAACAAAATTGGGAAGACCTCGCTTGGTCTAGGTGTAACCTCCATGCTATTAGCAAGGGCGTTTCCAATAGAAAAATACCTAAATTTTACCTCTCACTTGCTTAATCTATCCTTGATGATGTTGATTTTAATTTTTGTAGTGGGACTTTGGATTTGGATGGGTAGAGGGGAAGGGATGCATGAAATTGTGGCAGATAAAACACCTCGAAAAGTGTATTGTTTCCCAGCAGACACAAAGAACATAATATTACCACTAACATATGCAACTATTCCTATGGTAATGTTCATTGCAGCATGTTATGCAATTTTAATAAACTTTGAGCCCAATTTTATAATACATTTTGGTCTATTAATCTCATCATTTCTGTTTTTATCATCTGGGAATTTAATTTTTTATTCCCCAATCTACTCTTTTAAAGCTAAAGTCAAGTAGATCCAGTCGAGTGATACTCAGAAGTAGGAGTAACATCAATCTGCTTTTTTGCCTTAAAAGAATGTTTTAGACAAGAAAAATACCTAACCGAGAGCTTTCTCAGTTAGGTATTTTTGTCATTTACGCTATTCTAAAATCAAGAGTCCTTCTTTGATTTCAAATGGGTTGTTTGGATTGATGCGGTCATAGAACATGATGCCGTTGGTGTGGTCGATTTCGTGTTGGACGACGATGGAGTTGTAGCCTTTGAGTTTGATGCGTTTCTTTTCACCGTCTTTTGTGAAATACTCCACCGTCACGCGCGCGTGGCGGACCACATAGCCTGGGACATTGCGGTCTACAGAGAGACAGCCTTCCCCGTCTCCAAGCGCCGCATCTTGAACGGAATGGGCGACAACCTTTGGATTGTACATGACTTCTTGAAGACTATAGGCTTCTTTTGGTGGGTTGCCATCGGCATCTTCTGGATTGGGCACCAAAACAGCGATAATCCGTTTTGAGATATCCAGCTGAGGGGCAGCGAGTCCCACTCCTCCACGGAGGCCAAGTTTTTCAGCCATAACAGGGTCTTGAGAATGGTGCAAGAATTGCATCATTTTTTCACCCAGGATAATTTCCTGATCAGACAAAGGGAAGGTCACATCTTCTGCAACAGCTCGAAGTGTGGGATTTCCTTCGCGGATAATGTCATCCATATCGATCAAATGGGACGCTCTTGTAACTTTTTCAATTGCTTTCATCGTTTTACTCTCACTTTCTTTCTACCCTCCATGATAACACAAAAGAGCCTAAAATTAAAGTTATCTGTCGACGGTTTCCGCATGTTTGATGGACAAATCATTCATCCTTTTTGCATCTAAAATCGTATAGACTCTCCCTTCTCTTTGGACTAAGCCCTCTTCGATCATCTGCTTGATGACGCGGCTAAGGTGGCGGTAGCTGATCCCAAAATGCAGGGCCAGCTGATTCATCTTGGGCTTGAGGGTCCCATTTTCATCGCAATGTTCCATAAAATGAGTAGCGAGGCGTTCCTTGACCGAATAATGAAAGTTGGCAGGAGCCAAATAGTTGATCTGGTGCAATTTCTCAGCCAAGGTCTTGGCCGTAGAACGCAAAAAGGTCGGGTCCAGCAGTAGGCGGTCCTTGAAATGCCGAGCAGAGAGCTGGACGACTAGTGAGTCTTGGTCTGCAATGACCGATGTGATACAGACCCGATCGAGCAGGAGCTCAATCTCTCCTAACAGTCCAGGTTTTTCTTGGATTTCAAGGATGGTGTCGCTACCATTTTCAAGACTGTGGACGATCTTGAGCCGGCCTTTGAGAAAATAAGGAATGACATCTTGGTCAGAACCCTGGCGGCAGATATACTCTCCAGCCTGATAGAGAACAAGGTCCAGCTGACTAAGACAGTCACCTGGAAAGATCTGATCCAATTGGTAGTCAGTGATGATCTCCATGAGTTTCGTAGATGGGGAAATTTTTTTCATCTTAATCTCCTAAAATAGGACAAATGTCCTGTTTTTCTCTTTCTAAATTGATTATACTAGGATTCTATTGAAAATACCAGTTTGAATCTTTTCTAAATAAATTAGTAAAGTCAAATGTTACCAGTAAAGTGTAGGAAATAAAAAAATGAAAAAAATAATGGAAAGAATCAGTCTCTTGAGCTTGTCGCTCATGCTGATCTCATCATTTTCAATTACAGCCGGTTTGCCGGCTATGAAGGCCTATTTTAGCCAATTTGGATATTCAGCAGGCCAGGTGGAACTCTTGGTTTCCCTGCCGGCCTTTGCGGTTGTGGCCATGCTCTTTTTAAATAGCCTGATCGAGCGGTGGATGAGTGAGCGCCAGATGATTGTCGCAGGGCTTTTGCTCTTTTCAACTAGCGGCCTTGTGCCTTTGGTCGTGCAGGACTATCCTCTCATCTTTCTGAGTCGTATTCTCTTTGGTTTGGGGACAGGAATGATCAATGCCAAGGCTATTTCGATTATCAGTGAGCGCTACTCAGGCAATGACAAGACTCGGATGCTGGGCTATCGGGGGTCTGCTGAAGTGGTGGGCTCTGCCATCTTGACTTTTATTGTTGGACAACTCTTACCCCTAGGCTGGCCAGCGATCTTTGCCGTATATGGAGGTGGTTACTTGATTTTACTCCTCTATATCCTTTTTGTCCCCTATCCTAAGGGGAAAAAACAGGCTAGCTTGAAGGAGAAAAAGAAAGGTTCCGCACGCCTTCGCTCCCCTCAATGGCGTTTTAGTCTGATGCTAGCCGTGATTGCTGGTATCATCATTTGTTTCAATTCCATCATTAGCCTGCGCGTGCCGGATATCATTGTTGATGCTCGTATGGGAACGGCGACAACAGCTGGAACAGTCCTAAGTCTGATGCAATTGACAGGGATTGTAGCGGGAGTGGGATTTGCTAGTTTGACACATGTTTTCAAAAAGAACTTGCTCATGATCATGTGCTTTGGTTTCGGTCTAGCGTTAGCCTTGATTGGCTTGTCCGGACAGCTGTGGAGCCTGGTTCTAGGAACCCTCTTGGCAGGATTTACCTACAGTACGGGGGTCACCAGTATCTTTTATCACTTATCTGAAAAAATCCCGACCAATCTCCTGAACCTTGCGACCTCGCTTGTCTTGATTGGCTGCAATCTTGGATCAGCCGTCTCTTCTTTCTTCATCCAGTTGGTGACGCCACTAGCTCCTTCCAATCATCTGCTCTTTGTCTTGATTGGTGTTTTGATGGTTGGAACAGGAGTCTTCGCCTCACAATTACTAGCACGAACGAAATGATTGAGAAATCATTTCGTTTTTTTAATTCAATCTATTGCGTCCTGTCACTAGCTCGTGTTATTATAGGAGGAGTGTGAAAAAAAGATTAGTTTAAAGGAAAAAATAATGAAAAGAATCATGGAGAAAGTGAGTATTCTCGCGCTTTCATTTATATTGACGACTTCGTTTTCGATTTCGAGTGCGCAGTCGGCCATGTTTGCCTATTACAAGGGAATTCCTCACAGCATGATTGAGCTCTTGGTCTCGCTTCCTTCTGCAGGGATCATGGTTTCACTCATCTTCAATAAATGGATTGGGCGACTATTTTCAGAGCGTCAGATGATTGTGACAGGCCTAGTCGCTTACGCTCTATGTGGCTTTATTCCCTTAATCAGTCCAGCCTATCCAGTTGTCTTTTTGTCTCGGATTATTTTCGGGATGGCGGTTGGCTTGCTCAATGTTTCTGCCATTGCCATTATCAGTGAGCGCTATAAAGGAAAAGAACGTGTCCAAACCCTTGGCATTCGGGGTTCTGCAGAGGTTGTTGGGACAGCTGTTTTGACCTTTGGAGTGAGTCTCTTGATTCGCTTTGGCTGGCAGGCTGCCTTTCTCGTCTACGGTATCAGTATTCCAATCTTACTTTTATATCTCTTATTTGTGCCATATGGATCTATGACGGAAGCAGTGGAGGAAAAACACCGGGATGTCAAGATGACGGGGGAACAATGGCGGACAGCGCTCGGCTTAGCAGTCGTTGCGGCGTCGATCGTCTTGTCCAATGTCATGATCACCGTTCGGATTCCAAGTGTGGTCGAGCAAGTAGGGCATGGTACTGCCCAAACTGCTGGGATTATTTTAGCAGCCATGCAATTTGTTGGGATCTTGGCAGGTTTGGCCTTCTCGCCCTTGACCCAGCTGTTTCGCGATCGCTTGTTGGTAGTTTCGGGAGTGGCCTATGGTTTGACCCAACTGTTGATCGGGGTTTCTACCAATCTCTGGATGCTCGCCATTGTGACCATCCTTGCAGGTTTTGCCTACAGTGTAGCTCTTACAACAGTTTACAATGTCTTGTCAGATAAGATGCCAGCAGGGGTCTTGAGCCAGGCAACGTCCATGGCGGTTTTGGGATGTAGTACAGGTTCGATCGCAACGACCTTTGTCCTTAGTCTATTAGGGACGATCTCATCTACTCCAGCCTTCATTTTTGGATTTTCTGGTATCCTCATGATCCTGATTTCCTTTTTTGGCCTTTGGATTGTGCGAAAGAGCGGGAAGTAATCATGCGGCTAGATAAATTTTTAGTGGATTGTGGCGTGGGGAGTAGGACCGAGGCCAAGCAGCTTCTCAAGCAAAAGAAAATCACAGTGAATGGGAAAAAAGAGACAGCAGGGAAGCTACAGATTGATCCAGACAAGGATCAGGTGACCTTTATGGGGGAAAATCTGGTCCATGAAACCTTTGTGTATTATCTGCTCAATAAACCAGCTGGGGTCATCTCCGCTACAGAGGATGACCATCACCTAACTGTGCTGGATCTATTGGATGAGACAGCTCGTCATAAGGAAGTCTTTCCTGTCGGACGGCTAGATATCGATACCCGTGGCTTGCTACTTTTGACCAACAATGGGAAGTTGGCTCATGCTATGCTTTCACCGAAGAAGCATGTGTCGAAGGTCTACCGTGCCCAGGTGGCTGGGATCATGGCTGAGGCAGATGTGGCCCGTTTTGAATCAGGCATTGCCCTCAAAGACTTCACGACTTTGCCTGCGAGATTGCAGATCTTAGAGGTGGATGAGGCAAGCGCCAGTTCCTATGTCGAAATTGAAATTGCAGAAGGAAAATTCCATCAGGTCAAGCGCATGGTCGCTGCCTGTGGCAAGGAAGTAGTGGATTTAGAGCGGATCTCTATGGGTCCTCTAACACTAGATCCCACTCTTCAATTGGGAGAATGGCGGAGACTCCAACCTTCTGAACTCAAGTCCCTAGAGGTGTTTGGAGTTCCCTTATAAGCAAAAAACCAAGAGGCTGGGACAAAAGTCCTAGCCTCTCA
>NZ_KV812856.1:174211-208945 GCF_001813525.1 Streptococcus sp. HMSC065C01
CTAACGAATGACCGATTTCTGTCCCACTCTCTATTTTTCTTTGTATCAAAAAAATGTACTTAAAATACAAAAAAGCATATATAATAGCTTGTCTTCTCAAAGTAAATCGATTATAATGAAAAAAGATGGGTTGTGTATAAAATCACAATATGTAGTGATAATTTTTCGACTCACATACCTTATCTAGTAAACGTAGAAAAAGGAGAAAAATCGTTTATGAAAAAGAGGCTTTATTCTGTTGTGATAGCAGTTGCCCTATTTTTACTAGCGGCTTTAGGATTTGCCAAACCCAATAGTCCAGCTAAAGTCCATGCAGATACGATCAATGATGTTGTGACATCTGTAAACATATCGAAATCAACTGGTGGAGCGATTACAGATCCACTCGGTGTTTGGGAGAGTTTTCAAGTTGAAGCAAACTTTGTGTTGCCGAATGGACGTGTAAAAAAGGGAGATCAGACCGTTATCCAACTTGGAGATGACTTTAAGGTCTTTGAAACGGACACCATCGATCTGCTGGATCCAAGTGGTCAAAAAGTTGCGACAGCAACGGTAGATGATCAAAGAAAAGTCATCACTGTAACCTATACGGATTATCCTGAAAGAATGGCCAATGTGACAGGAAAACTGCGTTTCTTTGCGCGTGTAGACCACCAAGTCGTCAAAGGTCAAAAGACACTTGATTTTACTCTCACGATCGATAAGAAAGTGATTTCAGGTGGGAATATCGATTACAAAGGGGTGAATCCGGGTGAAAATCCTCCTACTCCAGAAGTCTTTAGCAAATGGGGTTGGACCAACTCAGATAATAAATTAAAATTGACCTATACCTTGAACATCAATCAAGGTCACACTGCCCTTCATAATATTGATATTAAGGACCAATTGGCCTTTACAGATGGAAAAATCAAAGCAGATTCTGTCAACATCCATACAGGAACTTGGCAGGTCGATAACGAAGATGGTGCCTATCATCTGCGGAATACTACAAATGTAACCAAGAATTATTCCCCTGTTGTCAGTGCTGACGGTCGTTCTCTGACGGTTCATATCGGAGATCTAGCTCCAGAACAAGGGATGACTGTTCGCTATGATGTTTATTTGGACAAGGTCCCAGCCATCAATACATCCTACAAAAACAATGCGACGATGACCGCGACAGAAATCAAGGAGCAAAATAAGGTTGCAGATATTCTGTATCAATTCCTTGATGGAGACTTCAATGGTGAGAAATACTCCTTCACCATTCATAAAAAAGGTGAAAATGGTCAGGCTCTTGCAGGTGCTGTTTTTGCTGTGACAGCAGATGATACTGGTGAGCAAGTTGGAACCATTACGACAGATGAGAATGGTGTTGGCACCATTACTGGTTTGATCAAACAAGCTTATACGGTTCAAGAAATTCAAGCTCCAACAGGCTATGTTCTCTCGAAAGAACCTATCAAGATCAGCAAGGATGATTTTGGAAATGACCTTGCGATTACTCGTGATGTTGTGAACCAAAAAGAAAAAACAAGCGTTGCTGGCCAAAAGACATGGAATGATAATGACAACCAAGATGGCAAGCGTCCATCAAAAATCACCGTCAACCTCCTAGCAAATGGTGTCAAAGTCGCTTCTAAAGAAGTGAAACCAGATGCTACAGGAACTTGGGCTTATCATTTTGATAATCTCGATGTGGTCGATGATGCTGGCAATGTCATTGCCTACACTGTTTCAGAAGAACCTGTTGAAGGCTATGAAGCGACTATTGAAGGAACCAATATTACCAACAGTCGGACACCAGAAGTTGTTGAGATTCCAGTAACGAAAGTTTGGAAAGACAATGATAACCAAGATGGCGTTCGTCCTGACAAGGTCACTGTTCGTCTCCTTGCAGATGGTACAGAAGTAGCTAGCCAAGAGCTAAGTGCAGCGACTGATTGGAAGACAGTCTTTACCAATCTTCCAAAATACAATCACGGCAAACAAATTGTCTACACAGTCACAGAAGACACAGTAGCCAATTACTCTGCTGCGATTGATGGAACAACCATTACCAATAGCTACAAGCCAGGTAAAACCAGCGTTACTGTTACAAAACGTTGGGAAGACAACAATGACCAAGATGGCAAACGTCCAAGCGCCATTAAGGTACAGCTCTATGCAGATGGCAAAGCTCAAGGAAAAGAAGTGGAACTTTCTGCTAAAAATAACTGGACCCATACCTTTAGCAATTTGCCTCTAAAAGCGAAAGGCAAAGAGATTCAGTACCAAGTGAAAGAAGTTGGGACAGTCAAAGGCTATACTAGTACGGTCGATGACAGTAACAAGGGAAATGTAGTGATCACCAATAGCCGCACACCAGAAGTAACAGAAGTAGCGGTCAAGAAGATCTGGGATGATGCAGACAATAAAGATGATCTTCGTCCTGAAAAAATCACAGTTCGTCTCCTTGCGGATGGTCAAGAAGTAGCTGTAAAAGAAATCACAGCTACTGATAATTGGCAGGCAAGCTTCACGGATCTACCCGTATACAAGGAAGGTAAGAAGATTGCCTACACGATTACAGAGGATCCAGTAGCAGGTTATACAAGCAACATTGATGGTTTCACGGTAACCAACCGTCATACGCCACCAACAACACCTCCTACCACACCACCAAGCACACCGCCAACGACACCGCCTACAACCCCACCAACGACACCGCCAACAACACCTCCTACAACGCCACCGACGACACCACCAACAACGCCGCCAAGCACACCGGAAAAACCAGAAACTCCAACCACACCAAAAGAAGGAAAGAAAAAAATTCTTCCATCAACTGGTGAAGTTGTTGCTTACGGGTTGACCATACTCGGTGCACTCTTAGCAATTTTTGCTTTGGCTTTGCTCTTGCGTGGTAAACGGAAAGAGAAATAAGCTTCATACCGATAAAAGGCAAATATCCCAAAAGATATTTGTCTTTTTGAATAAGTTGCTTGAAGAATGATCCATCAAACTGTCCAAATTCCCAAGGTTCTTTTTAGAAAAGTGAAAAGCTCCTCTCAAAGGAAACATAAGTGTTTGACAGAAAGATGAAATCTTGATAGAATAAGAAGGTCGAATAGACAACTAACTCTTTCTTGGTAGCAGGATATGCCAAACCTGCCACTCGGATAGAGCATAAAGAAAAGGAGCTTATCATGGCAATCTCAAAAGAGAAAAAAAATGAAATCATTGCACAATACGCACGTCACGAAGGTGACACTGGTTCAGTAGAAGTACAAGTTGCTGTCCTTACTTGGGAAATCAACCACTTGAACGAACACATCAAACAACACAAAAAAGACCACGCTACTTACCGTGGTTTGATGAAGAAAATCGGTCGCCGTCGTAACTTGTTGGCTTACCTTCGTACAAACGACGTTAACCGTTACCGTGAGTTGATCAACTCTCTTGGACTTCGTCGTTAATCTGCTCTATTTTCCACTTACGCTGCGTTGTCACCTTGCCTCGATATACTCGAGTATAATCTTCGGCTACGGTTCCTAGCATCGTAAGGTAAAATAGACCAGATCTATCTCCCTTCGGGGAGATTTTTTGTTTTCACCAAGATTTTAGCCCGAGCTCAAAACAGCTCTCTGGATTCAGAGGGCTTTTTTGTTATCTTTTTTCGGACAAGATTCATGATTCTGAGTAAGTCGTTTTATTTGACAGATGTAATTGACAGAGTTACAATAGACACATCTTAAGAAATAGAGGTTATCGATATGATTGATATTACATATCTAGATGGTGCAAAACAAGAAAGAGTCATGCATTTTGATTCCTACGATGAGTTTGAACGCTCCCAACAAGCTTGCTTGATTGGGGTAGCAGATTTTTATCCTGTTGTGAAACTGACCTATAATGGGCATGAATTGGATTACCAAGGGACTTACGGAGATGTCTTCTTCTATTTGATGAAGCAAGATTTGACGCAGTACCAAAACTAAAGGAGAAAGAAAATGGCAAAAGCAATTACAGACGCAACATTTGAAGCAGAAACAAAAGAAGGCTTGGTCTTGGTAGACTTTTGGGCAACCTGGTGTGGTCCATGTCGCATGCAAGCTCCTATTTTAGAAAAATTATCGGAAGAACTTTCGGAAGATGAGTTAAAAATCCTAAAAATGGATGTGGATGAAAATCCAGAAACAGCGCGTGCTTTCGGCATTATGTCCATTCCAACCTTGCTCTTTAAAAAAGATGGGCAGGTTGTTAAACAAGTAGCAGGAGTGCATACCGCAGCACAAATTAAGGCCATTGTGGCAGAGTTGAGTTAAAAAGCAAAAAAGCTAAAGAGGAATGAACCTTCTTTAGCTTTTTTTGAATCTTATTCTCCCAATTCTGCACTGTAAGCAATAATTTGATCGACAGTGTCTGAAAGGAATTGGATGGTATCACGAAGTGGTTTGTCAGTTGAGATATCTGCTCCGATAATCATGGCTGACTCAAGTGGTGTCTTGCTACCGCCTGATTTGAGGAGGTCCAGCCAATCTTTAGCTCCGTTTTCAGAGTTTTTCAAATGCAAGTAACCCGCTGTTGAGATTACTAATCCAGCTGAGTAGGTGTAGCTGTAAAGTCCCATGTAGTAGTGGCTTTGGCGCATCCAGGTCAAAGCCGCATCGTCATCTGTTTCAACAGCGTCTCCCCAGAATTCGGTCAAGACTTCCTTCATGATGCTATTGAGCTTGCTAGCGCCGAAGGTTCCACCTTCTTCAATCAGGGTGTAGACCTTGCGTTGGAAGGCTGCTTCCAGCAAGTGGGTGATGAAGTTGTGGAAGTAGGTGTCTGTCAAACGGTGAGCTAGGGCAAAGCGTTTTTGACGAGGATCGTCAAACTGGTGTTCCAAGTAGTCGCTGAGGAGGAGCTCGTTAAAAGTAGAAGGAGCTTCCACATAGTAGGTCGACATGTGGGCGTTGAAGTAGCTTTGGTTGTTGTCTGAGAAGATGAATTGACCAGAATGTCCGATCTCATGGATCAGGGTATAAACATCGCTCATCCGTCCTGTCCAACTCATCAGGACATAAGGATGGACACGGTATGGATCGGCTGCATAACCACCGGAATCCTTGCCTTCATTGGCAGCAAAGTCGACCCAACGTTCGGTTTGGTAGCGGGCAATTTCGCGGGAATATTCTTCGCCAAGAGGTTCCACAGATTTCATGACCAAATCATAAGCATCATCAATGGTAACATCTGGGTTGAGCGCACTGTCCAAGTCCAACTTCCAATCAGCAAAGGTCATTTTCTCAAGGCCGTTGACCTTGGCCACGTGTTTGAGGAATTTTTGAGCTACTGGAGCGAAGTCCTTCATGATCAGGTCAATCTGACGATCAAACATGGCACGATCCACTTCCTGCTCAGCTAAGAGATAGTCAAATACGGAATCGTAGCCTCGCATATCTGCGATTAGTTTTTCAGATTTGACTTGGGCTAGATAGGTAGCAGCAGCCGTGTTTTGGTGCTTGCGGAGACCTTCTGAGAAGGAACGAAAGGCTTTTTCACGGACTTCCGCATTCTCATGGTTTTGGTAGAAGTTTTCATAGGTGACAAAGCTATTCTTGTAAACTTCTCCATCTACTTCAAAATCAGCCATTTCAAAGTCACCTGCCCGCATCTTGGTATAGATGTCTTGCGGTCCGTAGAAGACTTCACCAAGGTTGGTCAGAGTTTTTTCCACATCAGCTCCCAAGTAGTGAGCTTTTTTGATTTTAGCCTGACGAATGGCAAAAGTGAGGTGAGGGAGTTGTCCCAGACGTTCAAGGACTTCTTCATCCGCTTCTACCAAAGCATCATCAAAGAAGGAAAGTTCAACGCTGGCCCAAGTTTCGAAATCCATCCCTGCTTGGGCAATTTCCGCAAAAGCTTCATCGCTAAAGTCCGTCGTTTGGGGCATAAAGCTGTAGTTGCCAATGTGGCTGAGTTGGATCTGAATTTGTTCAAAGACTGCAAAGGCAGCTTCAAAGTCTTCAAAGGTGTGGAGGTTGCCTTTGTAGTTACGGACAAATTCATTGATTTCTTCACGTGTTTTTTCAATGGCACGCAAGAAGTCTTCCTGGTCTTGGTAGAGGGCTGTGAGGTCCCAGAGTTCGTTCTCAGGAAATTCAGAACGTTTTTTTAATTCCATAGTGTTCTCCTTTTGATCAAATAACTATACTAAGTATAGCAGAAAAAAGGGCAGAAACATAGAGGAAGAGGGGAAAATGCTTGTGTAAAAATCTTGAAAAGAGGTGGAAAAATCAACCATTTTTGATATACTAGGATAGATATGAGGAGGTTTTTATGAAAAAGGTTATGATTTCACTACTGGCGGGTGCGTCCGTTTTATCTTTGGTGGCTTGCACGCCTAAACGCTACGAGCGCCAAAGTAAACCAAAGACAGCAACGTCATCAACTGTTAAAAAAGAAAAGAAGGATACCGGTCAAAAGAACTATCAAGAAGTATTAGATCGCTACAAGGCTTATGCAACCGCAATTAATGCCAAAGACCAAACGGCTTTACAAAATGAACTGAAGAAGATTGAAGCAACTTCAGAAGAATATGCGTATGTCTTTAACCTTCAAACACTTGGAAGCACCAATGAGTGGCACTATGCTTTTGAGGATCTTAATCGTGATGGTAATGATGAACTGCTGATTGGGGATGGCAAAACGATTGCTGCTGTGTATTATTTGAAAGATAAGCAGCCAACCTTGCTCCATGTAGCCTATGTGGCTTCTGCAGGTGGCTATCGCTCCAGTTTAGATCTTTTCGATAATGGACAAATCGTCTACGCCACTTGGCAATCCCTTAATCCAGAAATGGAATTGACCCTTTATTCGCTAGGAAAAGGGGAGGCCAAGGAAGAAAAGAAAGCAACCATTCAAATTGGTGGCAAGGAAACGGCAGAGCAAGCTCTTGGGATTTCAGCCAAGAAGTTAGACCTCACTAAGCTCGATTGGAAAAATTTTGACGGTACAGGGGATTCCAAATCAACAGCGAAAGCAGAAGAGAAAAAATCGGGAAGCTTCCAAGTACAAGTCAGTGTAGCCGATCTTCGTATTCGGAAAGAACCGTCTACCTCCGCCCCATCTGCAGGGATGATCTCAAAAGGAACTCACACCATTACGGAAACCGTAGATGCCGATGGTCATACCTGGGGCAAGCTTGAATCTGGACAAGGCTGGATCGCCCTTGACTTCACAACGCGTGTGGATGGTTCTAAATCAGCAAGCACAAGTAAGAAAAGCAGTGGAATGAATATTCAAGAAATTCAGAACGGTGATTTTTCAAGTATTGCAGGGACCTGGAGAAATGGGAAAGGAATGAGTGTAACATTTGATGATAACGGTATATCAAAGATAAATGGTGCACCAACAGATCAGGTTGTAGACCGCTTTAATCATGAATTTGGATACTTAAGTAGTAGTGTTCATTCAACTGCCCCAGCTGGTGCTTCAGCAATGAGTTTTTTCCCAGCAGGTCAAGAGTTTCCTGCATCATTAAAATATGGAAATTTTTCTGTTGATAATAGTAAGGATATTATTTATTGGGGTCAGAATGTTATTTCAGATCAAAGCGACTTGTTCTATAAGGAAGACTAAAAAAGGTTAGAAAAACAAAAAATTATATTTGCTAGTGGTCTCTTCATTGATACTGAGTAAATAGATTTCCTTTGATAGACTAGGATAAAAAAATAGGAGATATTGTGAAAAAATTTATTATTTTATTCTTAACAGTTGGTTCGGTAATTTCCCTAGCAGCCTGCGCCCCAAAACGCTATGAGCGTAAGCACAGTCCAGTAGGAGCTTCATCGGTCAAAAAATCATCTGACAAGGCGCAAGAAAAAGAACAGTCAGAAGAAGCTAAGTCAGATGAGCATGATAAAGAAGCCATTGGGACCTTGTCAAAAGCGGACCAAGCGGATATCTACTCGATCATTGAAAACAGTGCGTCTTTGACCTATTCACTTCAGGTGCAACCGACTCGCTTGCTAGAGTTGAACAATGATCACGGTGCGGTTGATGGTTACCCGCAAGACATGTTCATTGATTACTACAATACCTACACGCCGGGAACCTATAATCTGCAAGATGTCATTGATAAATTGAATGCAGAAGAGACATCGGACTCTATCCGCAGTCTGTCACAAGACAAGCTGATCCAACTGACAAACGAAAAGAAGGACGGCTGGCTCTATTCGACAAAAGACAAGGCCTTCTACGAAATTGTACCTGGTGGTCGTGGAGGAGCGATGCCACCGATGGAAATCCCTTCGCCTGATGAATGGGTGGTCAATGAAGATTCAGTTGAAGTGACAACGACTATCCAAGGTACTTCCGATCCATACAGACGTTTTGTCTTGAAACGTAACAATAAGAACTACAAGGGTGGAAGCCATAAAACACGCTTTTATGTCGACAGTACAGAATTCGCGAAATCTTAAAAATAAATAGAAGCTATACCTGGATCTAAAATTTTTATATAGGTCTCTTAGAAGATTCGCAGAAAAAGGCCCTTAAAGCCTTTTTCTTTTGGGCTTGAATATGTTAAAATAAAAGGTATACGTGCTTGGATACAAAGATGAGGATATAACAAATAGATGGGCTCTTGAAATTCCTATCTCGTTGAGTTGGGTAGCCTTAGTATCTTGAGTAATTGAATTTTGGCCTCATTTCTTAGGAAAAAAGATAAGCTTCCTAGCACTCATCGAGTGCGGCGTCACCTTCCTATTTTTCTACAGAAATGTTCGGCAAGCCGAACCGTCCAAAATATCTTGATAGTTGAACACGGGCTAAATCCCTAGTGAAAAAGATAGATTTCCTAGTGTGCGTGGCACACTGCGTCAATCTCCTATTTTCATACGGGATTCTTCACGCCCTTTGTATCCTGATTTTTGTAGGCAAGTCGTATAATTTTATCAATCCAAAGGGGATTACAATGACAAAACAAGTGTTTCAAACGACTTTTGCGGGTCGTGAGTTAATCGTAGAAACTGGTCAGGTTGCCAAGCAAGCAAATGGCTCTGTTGTCGTGCGTTATGGGGAGTCGACTGTCTTGACGGCAGCTGTCATGTCTAAGAAGATGGCAACTGGGGATTTCTTCCCACTTCAAGTCAACTACGAAGAAAAAATGTATGCGGCTGGGAAATTTCCTGGTGGCTTTATGAAACGGGAAGGTCGTCCTTCTACAGATGCGACCTTGACAGCGCGTTTGATTGACCGTCCGATCCGTCCAATGTTTGCGGAAGGTTTCCGTAACGAAGTGCAAGTTATCAACACAGTCCTTTCTTACGATGAAAATGCATCTGCCCCAATGGCAGCTATGTTTGGTTCATCCTTGGCTCTTTCTATCTCAGATATTCCGTTTGACGGACCTATCGCTGGGGTACAAGTAGGCTATGTTGACGGAGAAATCGTCATCAACCCTACTCAAGAACAAGCAGAGCAATCGCTTCTTGAATTGACAGTAGCTGGTACTAAACACGCTATCAACATGGTAGAGTCTGGTGCCAAAGAATTGTCAGAAGAAATCATGTTGGAAGCTCTTCTGAAAGGGCACGAAGCCGTTAAAGAATTGATTGCCTTCCAAGAAGAAATCGTTGCGGCAGTTGGGAAAGAAAAAGCAGAAGTGGAATTGCTTCATGTAGATGCTGACTTGCAGGCTGAAATCATCGCAGCCTACAACAGTGACCTTCAAAAAGCGGTTCAAGTTGAAGAAAAATTGGCGCGTGAAGCTGCAACTCAAGCAGTGAAAGATCAAGTAACGGCTGTTTACGAAGAAAAATATGCCGACCACGAAGAGTTTGATCGCATCATGCGGGACGTGGCTGAAATCTTGGAACAAATGGAACACGCAGAAGTGCGCCGTTTGATCACAGAAGACAAGGTTCGTCCGGATGGTCGTAAGGTCGATGAAATCCGTCCTTTGGATGCACAAGTTGACTATCTTCCTCGTGTGCACGGTTCAGGTCTCTTTACGCGTGGACAAACGCAAGCCCTTTCTGTCTTGACCTTGGCACCAATGGGTGAAACGCAAATCATCGATGGTTTGGATCCTGAGTATAAGAAACGCTTTATGCACCACTACAACTTCCCACAATACTCGGTTGGTGAAACAGGTCGTTACGGTGCGCCTGGTCGTCGTGAAATTGGTCACGGTGCTCTCGGTGAGCGTGCCCTTGCTCAAGTATTGCCAAGCTTGGAAGAATTCCCATATGCGATTCGTCTAGTAGCAGAAGTATTGGAATCAAATGGTTCTTCATCTCAAGCATCTATCTGTGCGGGAACTCTTGCCCTTATGGCGGGGGTGTGCCAATCAAGGCCCCAGTAGCAGGTATTGCCATGGGTCTCATTTCAGATGGAAGCAACTACACAGTATTGACAGATATCCAAGGTTTGGAAGACCACTTTGGAGACATGGACTTTAAGGTTGCAGGTACGCGTGATGGGATTACAGCCCTTCAAATGGATATCAAGATCCAAGGGATCACTGCAGAAATCTTGACTGAAGCACTTGCTCAAGCCAAGAAAGCGCGTTTTGAAATCCTTGATGTCATCGAAGCAACCATTCCAGAAGTGCGTCCAGAATTGGCGCCAACTGCTCCGAAAATTGATACCATCAAGATTGATGTCGACAAGATTAAGATTGTCATCGGTAAGGGTGGAGAAACCATCGATAAGATCATCGCTGAAACAGGCGTTAAGATTGATATCGACGAAGAAGGTAACGTATCTATCTACTCGAGCGACCAAGATGCGATTAACCGTGCCAAAGAGATCATTGCTGGTTTGGTGCGTGAAGCCAAAGTGGATGAAGTCTACCATGCCAAAGTGGTTCGGATTGAGAAATTCGGTGCCTTTGTCAACCTCTTTGATAAGACAGATGCCCTCGTTCATATCTCTGAAATGGCTTGGACGCGCACCAACCGTGTTGAAGACTTGGTAGCGATCGGCGATGAAGTCGATGTTAAGATTATCAAGATTGATGAAAAAGGTCGTGTCGATGCTTCTATGAAGGCACTATTGCCACGTCCGCCAAAACCTGAACATTCAGAAGAAAAAGGTGAAAAGGGTCCTCGCCATGGCGATCGTCCTCGTCACCACAATAAAGACCACAAACCTAAAAAAGACTTTACCATTACACAAAAAGATTCAGAATAATCATTAGAAAAGGAGGAGCACGGTATGGGATGGTGGCGTGAAACCATCAATATTGTAAAAGAAAATGACCCAGCAGCGCGTACCTCGCTGGAGGTCCTTTTGACCTATCCGGGCGTCAAAGCACTGGCAGCTCACCGTGTTTCCCACTTTTTGTGGAACCATGGTTTTAAGCTCTTGGCGCGGATGCACAGCCAATTCTGGCGTTTTTGGACCCAGATCGAGATCCATCCAGGTGCGACCATTGCTTCTGGTGTCTTTATCGACCATGGATCGGGCCTCGTTATCGGGGAAACAGCCATTGTTGAAAAAGGCGTTATGCTCTACCACGGGGTGACCCTTGGGGGAACAGGAAAGGATGTCGGCAAACGCCATCCAACGGTTCGTGAAGGAGCCTTGGTCTCCGCCCATGCTCAGGTCATCGGCCCAGTGGAAATCGGAGCTAAGGCCAAAGTCGGAGCAGGAGCTGTCGTGGTCTCAGATGTTCCAAGTGATGTGACCGTTGTCGGTGTTCCTGCCAAGATCGTGCGGGTGCACGGTCGAAAAGACGCACCAGTCATTCACCAAGAAGAAGAAAAACGCGAATACTACATGAACAAGCTGGAGCATGCCAAGGAAGCCAGTCATCGGTCTTCGAGTTTGTAAGGAGATCGCTACGTGATTCAATCAACCAATACATTGAATGACCACCAACTACTGGAAGCAAAAGCCCTTATTGCCGTCTGTCAGAACTATGACGGAACGTTTCGGGATCCTTATCTCTCCAATATGCTCAATTTTGACCCCGATATGCCCGCCTTTTTCCTTTATTATGAAAAAGGTGAACTTGTTGGCCTATTAACCGTTTATGCGGATGACCCAGATGTGGATGTGGCGATTCTGGTCCACCCTAATCATCGTCGTCAGGGAATTGCGCGGGCTTTGTATAGAAGTTTTGAGAAAGAAACGGCATCTTATCCAATTGAGTCTGTAACTTTTCAAACAGAGCGTGTTTTTCTAGAGAATCATCCTGATTTTGCCAGCAATTGGGGACTGGTTGAGGATGACGAAACAGAAACCTGGTTAGGACGTGATCGAACCGCTTATGCATTAGATTCCCGTTCGGATGTCGATGTGCTCTTGGCAGAACCTTCTTATCTTGAAACCATTGCCCAGCTCCACCACCAAACCTTTTCAGATGAAGTGGAAGCACCGGAAGTGAGCCACAGATACATTTCTGAGGCCTTGAAGGATCCTGATAGTCTGCTGTACATATTACTCAAAGAAGGTCAAGTGATTGGCGTTTGTACGGTCGATGTATCTGGAAAATGCAATTACCTTTATGGACTTGCGATTGCTGAAGTCTATCGTGGGCAAGGTTACGGAAGCTATCTAGCAAAATCCCTCGTCAACCAACTCATTGAGCAAAATGATAAGGAATTTCAGATTGCAGTGGAAGATAGCAATGTAGGTGCCAAACGCTTGTATGAAAAGATTGGCTTTATCAAACAGACTCAGGTGGTTTACTTGAAGCCAAAAGAGTAGAAACAGAAAGGAAATGAAGCGTGTTAAAAATTTATGATACTATGTCTCGTGATTTGCGAGAATTTATCCCCATCGAGGAAGGAAAGGTCCGCATGTATGTTTGTGGGCCAACGGTTTACAACTATATCCACGTAGGGAATGCCCGCTCAACAGTGGCCTTTGACACGATTCGTCGCTACTTTGAGTATCGTGGCTACGAAGTTGCCTACATTTCCAACTTTACAGATGTGGATGATAAGATCATTAACCGTGCCAAAGAAGAAGGCATCACACCTCAGGAAGTGGCAGACAAGTACATTGCGGCCTTTCGTGAGGATGTGACAGCTCTTGGCGTGAAACCTGCAACCCGCCACCCTCGTGTGGTCGAGTTTATGGATGACATCATTCGTTTTGTCGCTAACTTGATCGAAAAAGGCTATGCCTACGAGAGCCAAGGCGATGTCTATTTCCGTGTGGAGAAATCCCACAACTATGCAAAATTAGCCAATAAAACCCTAGAAGACTTGGAGTTAGGTGCTTCTGGTCGGACAGATGAGGAAACAGCTCGCAAGGAAAATCCAGTCGACTTTGCCCTCTGGAAAGCTGCCAAACCAGGAGAGATTTCTTGGGATAGCCCTTGGGGACCTGGTCGTCCGGGTTGGCACATTGAGTGTTCGGTCATGTCAACGGGGATTTTAGGGGATACTATTGATATCCACGGTGGTGGAGCTGACCTTGAGTTTCCACACCATACTAATGAAATTGCCCAGTCTGAAGCTAAAACAGGCAAGACTTTTGCCAACTACTGGATGCACAATGGCTTTGTCAATATTGATAATGTCAAGATGTCCAAGTCTTTAGGCAACTTTATCACTGTGCATGATGCATTGAAGACTATCGACGGCCAAGTGCTTCGCTTCTTCTTTGCAACCCAGCACTACCGCAAGCCCATTAACTTCACAGAAAAAGCGGTGCGCGATGCGGAGACCAACCTCAAGTATTTGAAAAATACCTATGAGCAACCGTTCACAGGAGAAGTGGATCCAGCAGACTTGCAAGGCTTTGTGGACAAGTTTATCGTGGCTATGGATGAAGATATCAATGCGGCAAACGGAATTACTGTCGTCTTTGAATTGGCTAAATGGATCAATTCAGGCCACTACAATCAAGATGTCAAGGATGCCTTAACCAAGATGTTAGAAGTCTTTGGAGTGGTCTTTGTCGAAGAAGTCTTGGATGCAGATATTGAAGCCTTGATCGCTGAACGTCAGGAAGCGCGGGCTAAGAAAGATTTTGCGCGAGCAGATGCCATTCGCGATGAATTGGCTGCACAAGGAATCAAGCTCTTGGATACAAAAGAAGGTGTAAGGTGGACACGTGATTGATGTCAATCTAATCAATGGGATTGCCCTTGCCTTTGAGGGAGATGCGGTCTATTCCATGTATATTCGCAGACACCTGATTTTTCAAGGGATGACCAAGCCCAATAAGCTTCACCAGGCTGCCACCCGCTATGTCTCTGCTAGGGCTCAGGCCAGCTTGATTGAAAGCATGCTGGAGCAAGAAATTCTGACGGAAAAAGAGTTGGAGATCTACAAGCGCGGTCGCAATACCAATAGCCATACCAAGGCCAAAAATGCGGATGTCGTGACCTATCGGATGTCGACGGGCTTCGAGGCTGTCATGGGCTATCTCCATATGACGGGGGAGCTCTCTCGTCTAGAAGAGCTGATTGACTGGTGCATCCAGCAAGTAGAAGAAGGAAGAAAGCAGTGAAAAATATCAGAGAGTGGTTTCCTCATGCAGAGGTGACGGATCAAGCCAATCCACCAGCTGGTTATGTAGCCATTCCCCTTCAGGCTCATCAATGGCTGCTGCTGAAGGAAGAAGAGCTAACCGAGCGAGAAAAACAATTGATTGCCTGGTTGGGCGGTGAAGAAGAGGTTGCCCCTAATCCTTGGTACCAGTACCTGATCGATGGAAAGGGAGAAGCCCCTCAAGTCATCAAAAAAATGCAGCTTGTCTATTGCCACCTCTCGCATTCAACAGCGGAAGGGACGGCTTCCTGGTTAGAGATGATGCAGACACTATTGCCCAATTTTCGGGCAGTCTTGCAGCTGAGTGGACAGGACTACGTACTCATTCTAGATCAAGAGCAGTCACTGGCAGTGGCTGATATCTTAAAAGATACCGTCTCTGCCATGGAGTATGACTTCAACATTCGTTTATCTATCCTGGTCGGGCAAGTATGGACTGAGTCAAAAGCTGGGAAAGTATCTCCTGTCATCCGAGCAGAACAGGCGGTTTTTCTAGCTTGGATTCGAGAAGGCCATCAAGGTGTTTATCGCTTTTCTCAACTCTACCTATGGGGAATCGAGCAGGCAGATTTGGATCTCCATCCTATCAAAGAACGCTTGCATCAGTTAATTGGGAGTCAAGACCAGTTGCAGGACATCATTGTCGCCCTATGGGACAATGGGGCAGTTGTAACCAAGGCGGCCCAGCAACTTTATCTCCATCGCAATTCCCTTCAATACAAGATTGACAAATGGGAAGAGCTAACGGGTCTCCAGTTAAAAAATCTGACTGATCTAGCCCTTTGTTACCATTTGGTTCTACAGGATGTGATTTAAACGGAATCAATCCAGAGTTTTGTGCAACTTGCACAAAACTCTTTTTCTTTTTTGTGAGACTTGCCATAGATTTGTAAAACGTTTTCATTTACAATAGAACTATAAAAATCAAAGGAGTACCATCATGGTAGAATTGAATCTTAAAAATATTTACAAAAAATATCCAAACAGCGAACACTACTCAGTTGAAGACTTCAACTTGGACATCAAAGACAAAGAGTTTATCGTTTTCGTAGGTCCTTCAGGATGTGGTAAATCAACGACTCTTCGTATGATCGCTGGTCTTGAAGACATCACAGAAGGTGAATGTTCCATCGATGGTACTGTTGTAAACAACGTAGCACCTAAAGACCGTGATATCGCCATGGTATTCCAAAACTACGCTCTTTACCCACACATGACTGTGTACGATAACATGGCCTTTGGTTTGAAATTGCGTAAATACAGCAAGGAAGATATCGACAAACGTGTACAAGAAGCAGCTGAAATCCTTGGCTTGAAAGAATTCTTGGATCGTAAACCAGCTGACCTTTCTGGTGGTCAACGTCAACGTGTGGCCATGGGTCGTGCCATTGTCCGTGATGCAAAAGTGTTCTTGATGGACGAACCTTTGTCAAACTTGGATGCTAAACTTCGTGTATCCATGCGTGCTGAAATTGCGAAAATCCACCGTCGTATCGGTGCTACAACCATCTACGTAACTCACGACCAAACAGAAGCGATGACATTGGCTGACCGTATCGTTATCATGTCTGCTACTAAAAACCCTGCAGGTACTGGTACAATTGGACGTGTAGAACAAATCGGAACTCCACAAGAAGTGTACAAAAACCCAGTCAACAAATTCGTAGCTGGATTCATCGGAAGCCCTGCAATGAACTTCATTAACGTGAAATTGGAAGGTGGATACATCGTTGCCAATGGCTTGAATTTGAAAGTTCCAGAAGGTGCTTTGAAAGTTCTTCGTGAAAAAGGCTATGATGGTAAAGAAATCATCTTTGGTATCCGTCCAGAAGACGTGAATACAGAAGCTGCTTTCCTTGAAACATTCCCAGAATCAGTAGTAAAAGCAACCATCTCTGTATCTGAATTGCTTGGTTCAGAATCTCACTTGTACTGCCAAGTTGGTGACAACGAATTCATCGCTAAAGTAGATGCACGTGACTACCTTGGAACTGGTGAAACCATCGAACTTGGATTTGACTTGAACAAAGCTCACTTCTTCGACAAAGAAACTGAAAAAACAGTATACTAATACCTACTGAAACTGTAGAGACTGAGACGATATGTCTCGGTCTCTTTCATTTTAAGGAGACAAAACATGGAAAAAGACTGGTGGAAGGGGAAGGTCGCTTATCAGATCTACCCAAAAAGCTTTAAAGATAGCAATGGTGATGGCGTTGGGGATTTGAAAGGAATCACGGAGAAACTCGATTACCTTCAAGACTTAGGGATTGATATTCTCTGGTTATCCCCTATTTACAAGAGTCCTTTTATTGACCAGGGTTATGATATTTCTGACTATTATGCCATTGATCCTATTTTTGGAACCATGGAAGATATGGAAGAGTTGATCGCGGAAGGCAAGAAACGGGGCATTTCCATCATCATGGACCTGGTGGTCAACCACTGCTCCAGTCATCACGAATGGTTCCAAAAGGCTTTAGAAGATCCAGATGGTCCTTATGCGGATTACTTTTATTTCATCGAAAGTGACAAGGAACCCAACAACTGGGAAAGTTACTTTGGAGGCAGTGTTTGGGAGCCGGTTCCTGGTACCAACAAATACTATCTCCATTCTTTCCACAAGGATCAGCCGGATCTCAATTGGCAAAATCCTATCTTGCGCGAAGAGATTTATAAGATGATTAATTGGTGGTTGGACAAGGGAATTGCGGGCTTCCGGATCGATGCCATTATCAACATCAAAAAGGATTTAGAATGGCGTTCGCTTCCGTCCGATCGTGACAATGGCCTGGTCCCAGTTCCGGAATCGCTGGTCAATGCCCAACCGATTGAACCATTCTTGCAAGAGTTAAAAGAGCGTACTTTTGCCAAGTACAATGCCTTCACTGTAGGGGAAGTTTTCAATGAAACCGATGAAGAGTTGCACTTCTTTATTGGAAAAGATGGTGTCTTCTCTTCTATCTTTGACTTCAAACAAACCATGCTGGGGCAGGAAGGAAAAGGCTGGTTTGACCATAGTCTTCCGACAGCAGATGAACTCAAGGAAAGTATTTTTCAAGCGCATGAGCGTGCAGATAGTATTGGGGTTCTATCGACCATCATTGAAAACCACGATGAGCCTCGTGGGGTGTCCCACTATATCGCAGAAGGTCAAGTCAACGACACGAGTAAAAAAGCTCTGGGAACTATTCAAATCTTGCGTAAGGGAATTCCTTTTATCTACCAAGGCCAAGAAATTGGAATGGAGAACCAAGTCTTTGAATCAGTGGAGGATTTTGATGATATCGCGACCATCAATGGCTACCACGTTGCGAAAGAAGCTGGTTTGAGCGAGGAAGAAGCCTTGGCAGCGATTGCCAAATACAGCCGGGACAATGCGCGGACGCCGATGCAATGGTCGGCAGAGCCAGGATTGGGCTTTAGCGATGGGTCAGCTTGGTTGATCAGTCCCAAACCAGATGTTGCCATCAATGTGGAAGTTCAGGAAAAGGATCCCAATTCCATCTTGAATTATTATCGGCAGTTGACGGCCTTGTATCACCATCCCCTCTATGGAAATACCGTTCGGTTTGGAGATATGATTCCAGAGTATCGGGACCGTGAAAACATCATCGCCTTTGAACGTCGTGGGGACAAGCGTCTCTTGGTGATCAGCAATTTCCAAAATCGCCAAGCTAGCTTGGAGTTGCCGGCTCCGATTAAAACGGTCGTTTTAAATAATACTGCTGGGTTGTTCCATGAAGGAGACCAAGTGCTCGAATTAGTCCCTTACCAAACTGTTGTGTTGGAATTGGTGGAATAGAAAAGAACCTTCGCAGACGCGAAGGTTCTTTTGAAGATATATCTTTTGAAACTTTCCTTAGGTGAGTACGGACGTCAGCGAACTTCTACGAAGTTCCATGACTAATTATTGAGCCTGAGGTCTCAATAATTCCGCGTGCTTGAAACATAATAGTTTCAAGCACTTTTCTCACGGCGGAAAGTTTCAGTATAAGACTGAATACTGCTAAATACTAGAGCGAGTTTTATACCTTTTGTCTAATTTCTTAGATTATTTCATATGAAAAATTGATTTTCTATGAAAAGATGAACTTGAAATTCATAGCTAGTCTAAAATCTTACTCAACTTCTTTCTTTTTCAAGAGGAGGAAGCCTCCGCTAACGGCTAACAAGAAGCCTGAAAGAACGAAGTGTGCAGTTGTGTCTTCTCCAGTTTGTGGCAATTGCGCCTTGGCTGGACTTTCTTGGAAGCTTTGTCCTACTTGGTAAGTCAAGGCTTGCACACTTTCTTCATTTTTAGTTGTCATTTCTTTTTGTGGAAGGAGGACTTTAGGAGTATCCTTCTTGGCCAAGATTGGCTGTGGATTGGTTGTTTGGTTATGAATTGGAACCACCACTTGATCTGGTTCTTTAGCTGGAACGTAATCCATCAAGCTTGCCAACTTGCTGCCAAAGATCGCATTGGTTACCCAGCGGAAGAAGTGGACAGGGTGTTGACGGTTGGTTGGATTTCCTGCATAGACAAAGAGAGGTTGTCCCATCAGTTCTCCAGAGATGGCCATGACTTTGTTGGCTAGCACATCATTATGTGGCCACCAACCTGCAATATAATAATCACTCGGAGCGATGCTCATCAAGGTCTTGAAATGCTCTGGAACCTTTTCAATCCAGTTTCCTGAGTTGGAGTAGAAGAGGGTATTCTTCTTGTATCCGCTGGTCAATGGATCCTGATCATCAATGATCGCTTTCATCAAGCCTTCGTAGTCACTACCGCCTTTTAGTTTTTCAGCGTCAAATCCTGTAAGAACTCCCAATTTTTCCAATTTTTGCATGGCTTCCCCACCAATGACAAGGGTTGGTTTCTTACCAAAAATGGAAGCGTCAAAGCGGTTGCTTTCCAAAATAACAACATCTGCTTCTTCTGGAGTATTGACGATTTGGAAGCCTAATTTTTCAAGGACCAGACTAGTATGAGCAGGCGCATCTACTCCAGCCCAATTATAGTGGTAGTTTGGAGAGTAGACCTTCATCGGTTTCAAGGTTGGTCCGCTTGGTACCTTGTAGAGGGCATCACCATAAATAGCATAGTTTGGCAGGAGTGAAGCAAAGGTATCGCGGTCAACGATGTAGCCATCATCTGTTAGGTAGACAGATTTTCCTTGGGAAATGGCCTGGTTGATAGCTTTAACGGCACTGGCTGAGGTATTTGCGATCACATAGTAAGGAGCTTTTGGATCGATCTCAGAAGTACGAGTCGCACGGGTAGTGGTGACTTCCCCTAATTTTCCATTGAAAAGACCATCCGCAAAGACAGGTTCGGACTTGAACCCTCTCATATCTGGGAAGTTAACCAGCAATTCTGCGTACATCGCAGCCCAGGCAGATTCGTTGGAGCCCTTGTAGAGAATATGGTTGGCATAGCCCCGTTTGGCTTGGGCCATATCAATGACTAAGTCTCCTTTTTTATAGTTGCCAATATCTTCTTTGAGTTCTTTGACGAGGACACCATTGCGTTTGAAGTAGTCGATCATATTGAAGGCTTCTTGGGCATCGTTGTCTTTGTCGAGGCTCATTGGGATGACGTAGTAGTCTGGGAAGAATTTTGGACGACCGTTTTTTTCACGTCCAACGATTTCCCCATTTGGGCCGACCAGTTCATTTTCAGCTTTTGGATCTTCAGTTTTATTGAGACCACGTAAGTAGAAGTTGAGCCGCATCTCAAGGAGACGGTCTGGATCTTGGTTGAGGAAGTCAATGCCGCCGAGGACAGCATTGCGTCCAGCCTTATAGGATTCTTGGTTGGATTCTGGTATTTCAATGGTGTGGCCCAAGATGCCGTGATAGACAGCATAGACACCTGTATAACCTGAGAAGGAATCATCCCAGCCATCTCCCCAATCCAGTTTTGGAATGATGTAACTGTCGTATTTGGAATTGGCAACTCCAGCCCGGCCCATATGATGGGCATTTTCCAGCATGAGGTTGGACATGAGATCGTATTCAAAGTTCGGATCATGTGGAGGTGTTGCAGGTTCGATTAAGAATTCTTTTACAAAACCGTGTAAGTCGTAGAGAGCGATCGGATTCCACTTGTTGATCATTTGGATGACGGTCCGGACTTCAGGGTTGGTTTGGTAGCTGGCATCCCGGTTTGGATCGAGCCCGTTTGCTAGGGCCCGCAGGTTGAGAGCGTCCCCATCTGGGTTTTCCGTGAAGTCAAATAAGAAGATGAATTTATTGAGCAAGGTTGGAATATCTAGCGTGACAGTTTTAGCATTTCCAGCTTCATCAGTGGTGTTAAAGGTCACCTTTTCCTTGGTTGCAAAGGTATTAAAGAGGCCTGTGATGATATCAATGCCAGGCTGCTCATCCGCGTGGGTGTTGTGGACTAAGACAGGTAGTTTGTAATCCAAGGTCTTGTCCTTCAGTGCAGCCAGCATTTCGCTTGGTTTGGTCAAAGCTGTAGGATTGGTGCTAGACAGGTAGTGATCGATGCTGGCTTGGTCCTTACTCACAATTCCCATCTTCATGTCCCGGCCTTGGGCGCTCTTACCAAGGGTTTCTAACTGCACCAAACGATCGGGTTTCGCTTCTTCCTTGGATTTTTCGATAGCAGCTAGCATCTCTTCATGTGTATGGTAGTCTTGGTAAGGTCGAAAAACAAGAGTTTTATTGATGGTCACACCCAAGTCTGCATTGGTTCCGACCAGCTCATGATTGCCGATGTAGTTGCGATAAGTCCGGCGGATATTATTTGGGCTCCGAAGGCTAAGATCTTCACCAAAGAGATCCTGCACGTCGATGTGGAGATCCAGATCATTTCCGTTTGCGGTCTCTGTGATGGTAAGGAATGGATCCTTGCTTAGTGTTCCTGTCTCCATATCCCAAGTTTTCCACTCAGAGAGAGGCTTATTGTCTAAGGTCCAGTTGATCTTGCCAGCAGCTTGAGCTTTTTCTTGGACTTTGTCATCAATCGTACTCTTTTCAGAGAGATAAATGGTGCTATCAGCCAATCGTGTCGCTTGGTCAGCGGTCGTTGTCGCACGGGTAGTGCTTGGACTAGCGGTTGGCGCAACTTCTGTAGTAGAAGCCACATCAGAAGTCGCTGTTGCTTCTGCAGAAGTGGCAGGGGCTGCGGTGTCTCCTTTTTCAGCTGTAGCAGGACTGGCAGTCTCAGCTGTCACAGCTTGCTCAGTAGCGGGTGTCGCTTCAAGGGCCGTGCTAGGCTCTGTTTGAGGCGCTTCTAAGCTATCGGCTGAAGCTTGGCCATGACCGATAACGGAAAGCAAGACAGCCGCTGAGAGGCTGAGTGTTGTAGTGTACAAATGTTTCTTATACGAAGACTTCATATAGAAGACCCTCCTTAAAAAGTTATTTTCCGTTTCTAGTATACCATTTTAGGAAAGTGTTTACAACAAAACCCCGAATAAAAAAGCCTTTGCATCTTGCAAGGGCCTTTTTGTCTATTCTGTCTCCTTATGAAATTGTTGGTAAAAATCAACCTTGACCTGGATAAAAGTTTCTAAGTCTCTTAAGAGTTGGAGCAAGGTGGCGCGTGTTTCGAATTCTTCACGGGTCTTAGGAAGAGGACGTTCGCGAAAGATCGCCAAATACTGACTAATATCATCTAGAAGATCTTGGGCAGGATTTTTCTGGCTTAACTGTTGGGCCGTTTTCTTAAAAAGTTGAGCTAGGATTATGCTTTCACTCGCCGCCAACTGACAGCGGTTGACGTTTTCTGCCATATCCCGCAGAATATCGTTTTGCCGCTTGCGCATTTCGAAGTAGTGAATATGGTAGTTGGTTTGGTGAAAGAGGTGGTTGGAATGGTCCAGATAAACTAGCTTCAAAGCGTCCTTTAGGATACCATCCAACTCCTTAATCAAGCGAGCATCATTGCGACCATCCCCTTTACTAAGTAATTCCGCAAAACGACCAAGGATCTTTTTCAGTTGGTCTTCAACAACATCATGGTAGTGATCGATCGCTCCCTGATTAGAAGGCATATAGAGATTGGCCAGCAAGGCAAAGCTGGTCCCAATTAAAAAGAGAGCAAGTTCATTGAGCAAGAGCCCCCAGGAGGTAGACTGCTCAATCAAGAGGTGGGTAACCAACACCGTACTAGGGGTGATACCGATCTGCCAACCCAATAGAAAGGCACCAGGAACATAGAGAGCGATAAAAACTCCCAGTGCCCAGAGGTTGAATCCAAAAAAGGAAAAAGCGAGACTTCCGATAGCAAGGGCTAGCAAGGTCGACATAAAGCGCTGGTAGGCTTGCTTGATGGTACTGCGACGCGTATCAGAGATGCTCAAGATGGCAATGACGCCAGCTGAGATGGCATAGGTCAAGCCCAGAGCATAAGCAAGGGCAGCTGCTAAACAGGTGGCCAAGGTGAGCTTAATGGTTCGTTGAAAAAGAGGCATGGTTTCCTTTCTATTTTACTAGTTTCGCTGAGATAGATTTCATTTCATTATATCATGAATTGGCCTCATCCTCCTTTCTTATGGTATACTAGTTCTATGGAAAATAACGATATCGTATACGGTGTCCATGCAGTCACCGAGGCTTTACAAGCCAATACAGGCAATAAATTATATATTCAAGAAGACCTCCGAGGGAAAAATGTCGACAAGATCAAGGCCTTAGCAGCTGAGAAAAAAGTGTCGATTTCTTGGACGCCAAAGAAAACCCTGCAGGAAATGACAGAAGGAGCTGTTCACCAAGGCTTTGTTCTTCGAGTGGCAGCCTTTGCTTACACCGACTTGGCAGCGATTCTGAAACAGACAGCCCAAGAAGAGAACCCGCTTTTATTGATTCTCGATGGCTTAACAGATCCGCACAATCTTGGATCTATCTTGCGGACAGCTGATGCGACCAATGTCTCAGGAGTCATCATTCCTAAGCACCGAGCGGTTGGGGTGACCCCAGTGGTGTCAAAAACTTCTACCGGAGCAGTGGAACACATTCCCATTGCGCGTGTGACCAATCTTAGCCAAACCTTAGACAAGCTAAAGGAAGAGGGCTTCTGGATCTTTGGAACCGACATGAACGGCACGCCATCTCATCAGTGGAATACGGCTGGCAAGTTAGCCTTGATCATTGGCAATGAAGGAAAAGGGATCTCGGCCAATATCAAAAAACAAGTCGATGAGATGATCACCATTCCCATGAATGGTCATGTGCAAAGCCTCAATGCCAGTGTGGCAGCAGCCATCCTTATGTATGAGGTCTTTCGCAATCGACTATAATCCTAGAAAGGCAATGATATGAAACGAAAAATCTTATTGGTTGACGGCTATAATATGATTGCCTTTTGGCAGGAGACCCGCCAGCTCTTTCAAAAAAGTGAGCTCGATGCAGCCCGCAATATCCTCCTGCAAAAACTGAGCCACTATGCTAGCTTTGAAGGAATCGAAGTCATCTGTGTCTTTGATGCCCAGTATATGCCAGGAGTGCGGCAGACCTATGAGGAGTTCAATGTTCAGGTGGTCTTTACCGGTGAGGATGAGACGGCAGATGACTATATCGAGCGCTTGGCGGCAGAGCTTAACACGCCCCTCCACCAAGTATCAGTAGCGACCAGTGACTTAAATGAGCAATGGACCGTCTTTGCTCAAGGAGCTCTTCGGGTATCTGCCAGAGAGTTAGAAAAACGGGTCGCAGTCGTCAAAGGAAACCTCAATCAAGCGCAGCGAGTGGTTAACGATCAAAAACCACCCATGCGACCGCTCGATCACGAAGTATTGCGACAATTACAAGAAATGATGGGAGACAAGTAATGACATTTGCTATTTTAACCGATTCGACCGCAGATTTAGACCAAAACTGGGCCAAGGAACATCAGGTGACCATTCTTGGCTTGACCATTGAGTTAGATGGGACGGTTTACCAGACAGTAGGCCAAGCTCAATTGACCAGCCCGGAGCTTTTAGAAGCCATGAAAAATGGGGCCAAACCGACAACCAGTCAGGTCAATGTGGGCCAATTTCAGGAAACCTTTAAACAATTTGCCAAAGAAGGAAAAGATCTGCTTTATGTGGCCTTTTCATCAGTCTTATCTGGGACCTATCAGAGTGCAGTCATGGCACGAGACCTGGTTTTAGAAGACTACCCGGAAGCCGTGATCGAGATTGTCGATCAGAAGGCTGCTGGGATTGGAGAGGGTTATCTGGTCATGCGAGCAGTAGCTGCGCGTGATGCAGGTCGTTCATTAGCAGAAGCCAAAGAAGAAATCATGGACCTAGCGCCAAAACTGCGGACTTATTTCCTAGTTGATGACCTCTACCACCTCATGCGTGGCGGCCGTCTCTCAAAAAGTGCCGCGATCATGGGAAGTTTGGCCAGCATCAAACCCATTCTCTGGATAGATGCGGAAGGGAAATTAGTCCCTATTAGCAAGGTTCGGGGACGCAAAAAAGCTGTCCGGGAATTACTGGAGCTGATCAAAGCAGATATCGGTGAAAGCACAGCCTTGGTATCTTATACCAACGATCTAGAAGGAGCCGAAGCACTGAAGCAAGAAATGCTTGCGCTTGAAGGCATCGATGAAGTTCTCGTGATGCCTCTTGGACCGGTTATTTCAGCCCACGTCGGCCCGAATTCCTTGATCGGATTTGTCATTGGAAAAGAAAATCGCAAATAATTTTCCAAATCGGTTGACTTTTATCTTAGAATTTTGATACAATAGTAGGCGGTATTGTTTACCCCATTTGTAAGGCCCCGGAACCTTTCAAATAACTTGCGGACCGGAACATCCGCCCTGTAAACAAAAACGACATTCATATAGGAGAAATCATGAACAAAACTACATTCATGGCTAAACCAGGCCAAGTAGAACGCAAATGGTACGTTGTTGACGCAACTGATGTACCTCTTGGACGCCTTTCAGCAGTTGTTGCTAGCGTGCTTCGCGGAAAAAACAAACCAACATTCACACCTCACACTGATACAGGTGACTTCGTAATCGTTATCAATGCTGAAAAAGTTAAATTGACTGGTAAAAAAGCAACTGATAAGATCTACTACACTCACTCAAACCACCCAGGTGGATTGAAATCAATCTCTGCTGGTGAACTTCGTTCTAAAAATGCAGTACGTTTGATCGAGAAATCAGTTAAAGGTATGCTTCCACACAATACTCTTGGCCGCGCTCAAGGTATGAAATTGAAAGTATTCGTTGGAGCTGAGCACACTCACGCTGCACAACAACCAGAAGTTCTTGATATTTCAGGACTTATCTAAGGAAAGGAACAATAAAGTATGTCACAAGCACAATATGCAGGTACTGGACGTCGTAAAAACGCTGTTGCACGCGTTCGCCTTGTTCCAGGAACTGGTAAAATCACTGTTAACAAAAAAGATGTTGAAGAGTACATCCCACACGCTGACCTTCGTCTTGTAATCAACCAACCATTCGCAGTTACTTCAACTGCAGGTTCATACGACGTTTTCGTTAACGTTGTAGGTGGTGGATACGCTGGTCAAGCAGGAGCTATCCGTCACGGTATCGCTCGTGCCCTTCTTCAAGTAGACCCAGACTTCCGCGATTCATTGAAACGCGCAGGACTTCTTACACGTGACTCACGTAAAGTTGAACGTAAGAAACCAGGTCTTAAGAAAGCTCGTAAAGCATCACAATTCTCAAAACGTTAATCAATACGATTATATCAACGTTTACAGACATTCAAGAATTATTTCTTGGATGTCTTTTTTGTTTCAAAAAATCAAAGTTCACCCCAAAATTCACCCCATATTCACCCCATCAATTTTTTAAACTACGAAAAGCAATATCACCTACAGTCTGATTGACTTTATCTTTGATATTAACGTAAGTTTTTGTAATCTCTTTATCACTATGAGTAAGAGCTTCTGAGAAGGCTTCAAGAGAAACACCTGCTTGTTTAGCAAGAGTAGCACCAGTATGTCTTAGTTTGTGTGGTGATGCTGGTGCTAATTCGGGATGTCTTCGTCTGACTGATTTCATCTTGATAAAACTTAAAATTTTTCTAATTATAACGAAGCATAGTCAAAAAGCTATGACCTCTATATTCACAAAAAAATCCAGACCAATACTAGTCCAGATTTCTTGTCTATTAAACATTCTTTTCAAAGAATGGAAGAACGGCTGTAACGGCTTTGTCAACGCAATTATTTAACTGTGAGAATCCGACGCACATAAATTTTAAATGGCGTCTCAGTCACATTTAAATTTATGAGACGCTTAGACGTTAGGCTTTCAATTTGTCAAATTTTGCTTTGACATTTGCCTTGAATTCTTCAAGTTTAGCCTTGCGTTCGGCTTTACGTTCAGCCTTCATTTGTGCACGTGCCTGGTTGTAGAGGTCTTCTTGGACTTGCAGAGCTGCTTCGATTTCGGCTACGACGGTTGCTACATCCCAACGCACGATTTGGGTGTCGTACTTGGTGAAGTAAGCATCGATGACTGCTTCGTTGTTTTCTTGCACCAAGGCGACAACGGCTGTTTCGCCGTCGATCAATTTTTGAGACACAACGTCAATCAAGCCAGCTTCTGCCGTATCAACGGTATCACCAGCAGCCAAACCATAGAGGCTGCCAATACCATAACCAAACAAGACGCCGATAGGACCACCCAAAAGCCCGATAACTGCACCGAGCAAGCCACCTTCTAGGGTTGCATCCGTCGTTGAATCTTCAAAGTCATAGCGTTCTTTTTCAACGATGTGACCGTTTTCATTTTTGACCAAGGCGATTTGAGCAACCTTGGTCGTCTGAGTTTGGCGGAAAGCCTTCAAATCCGCAAAGGACTGATAAGCTTCGCTTTCAGTGTTAAAGACTGAAACTACTAGGTTTTCCATAGTTAGTACCTCTTTTCTAAATATATACGTTCATTATAATACAGTTTCAATCACTTTTCAATCATTTTAGTGCGACATTTTAATTGATATGTCGCGTTTATCAGCGTCAAAGAACAGTTTCAGGCAGCGGTATATCTTTGCCATATCCCAGCCCAGACACTCTGGCGACTCTGAGTGATTATCAAGAAAGGCGTCCAGCAACATCTTAAAGCCTCCCGTGCAAAAAGTAAATAAATAGTGTTTTTCCTGTATGCCTGTCACACGGCTAAAAGACCGCTTGACCAAATCTTCCAGAAAATTATAGCAGATATTATGTACCAGCTCTGTGTAGCGAGTCTGATGAGCGTGCCGAATCACATCGACACTTTTATAGAATCTGCCAACTGTTTCCTTATGGTCGAATCCTTGAAAGAAGTCGCTTTATTCGTCGGTCAAGACAATTAATTTGGCTGGTGCAACTGATTCACCAAGCTATGAACAAGCAATTATTACCTTTTGAAAGCAAAAATGGCAATTATGAAGGTGAAGCTACTCAGGTCTTAGTTCTTCTATCCAATTACTATGCAGACAAAAAACTATTTGATGAAAATACAGATGAATATGGAAATATCTTGATTTTAAAGGATTCATCCATCATTTCTAAATTATCGGCTATCCCAGATTTATTAAAAAGGGGATCTAGTAGGTAACAATAATATCGAATATATCAAAGTACGCAATATTAGGATTTCTTCAGAGGTTGAGTTAGAGTCAGATGTTGATGGGGATAAGTCGGATAATCTGCCAATAGATATAAAAATACTAGAAAACAGGCTTGAAAAAGGCTCGTAAAGCTAGCCAGTTCTCTAAACGTTAATTCGTTGCTGGACAGCAGAATACAAACGAAAACACTTTGCATCTTGCAAGGTGTTTTTTTCTATGAGAACTGGCGGTGCGCAATTAGGATAGCTCTAGCGACTTTAGTCGCATAGAGATATGCTATGCACAGTTGCCTCAAGAAAACAATGCTTCTTGGTCCACCCTGTTAGACAAGCTTCAAAACCAAGGAATCCAACAGATTTCTCTTGTAGTTACAGATGGCTTTAAGGGGCTTGAGTAGATTATCAGTCAGGCTCACCCATTAGCTAAACAACAATGTTGCTTAATTCATATTAGTCGAAATCTAGCTAGTAAAGTGAAACGAGCAGATAGAGCGGTTATTCTGGGGCAATTTATAATGATTTATCGTGCTGAAAATTTAGAAATGGCAGGACAAGCTTTAGAGGACTTTCTCGCCGAATGGAAACCAAAGTATAGGAAAGTCATGGAAAGTCTGGAGAAGACGGATAATCTTTTAACTTTTTATCAGTTTCCCTACCAGATTTGGCACAGCATGTATTCGACAAACCTCATTGAGTCTCTTAACAAAGAAATCAAACATCAAACGAAAAAGAAGGTTCTTTTTCCTAATGAGGAGGCTCTGGAACGTTACTTAGTTACGTTGTTTGAAGATTATAATTTCAAGCAAAGTCAACGAATCCATAAAGGGTTTGGTCAATGTTCTGATACACTTGAAAGCTTATTTAATTAACACTCCGTAACTCTACTTAAGTGTTTACACATAATTATTTACAGTATCAAAAAATAAAGTATATTGTTTTCATCATAATATAATTAAATATCAGTATAGAGAATTTTATCTATATATCAGATATCAGCAATTGCTTTTGCTGTCATTTTTCGCTACAATAGTTACAAGGAGGAAATAAACATGTTAAAAGAAGTATTAAACGTCGCAAAAGTTGCGAAAAAATCATCTCTCTTCTTAGGAGGGGTAGCATTTGGGACGCTTGGCTTGAAAGTCTTAGCAAGTAAAGAAGCTAAGAAAGGCTATTCTAAGGCCTTGGCTAAAGCTTACAAATTGAAAGATGGACTGGATGCATCTGTTTCTGTTGTAAAACAACACGGTGATGATGTTTTACAAGACGCTAAATATTTATACGAACAGGAAAAGAAAGAAGAACAATTAGATAGCCTGACAGGTGAATAATATGTCTTTTAAAGTGCTACACAGAGGATATCAACATATCCGATTATCGTCCTCGTTTTCACTGACCTTGGATATTCAAGATTATCTTCGTTCCTTGGCTAAAGATGAAAAAGGGATCGACTCTATTCAGTTTTATATGGATCAGCAGCACTTTACTCTACGTATGAAAGAAGGCTTCTCTGTATTAGAAAATGCAGAGGCCTTTTTAAAAAAAATTGACAAGGGGAAAGTTTCGGACTTGATGACTCTTCCCATTCGTAGAGAAGAGAGTGCTTATTCAATTGTATCGGGTGCAGCGATTAAGCGTTTGCTGTTTCGAAGTTTTGTACCCTACCCTATTCGTTATATTTGGACTTGTTATCAGGCTTTGGGTTATGTCAAAGAAGCCTATCAAACTTTAGCGCGCAAGGAACTAACCATGGAGGTCTTGGACTGTTCGGCCATTTTGTTGTCCTTGTTTATGAACCAATCCAAGACAGCTAGCAACATCATGTTTATGCTTGATTTGGGTAATCATCTGGATCAGTGGTCTTTAAAAAAAACAGCAACAGATTTGGAACAAAGCCTTCTTGCTAAAGAAAGTGATGTTTTCTTAGTGCGGGGAGACATGGTCATCAGCATCAAGAGTTCTGATGTTCAAGTAGGTGATGTATTAGTTGTCTCCCAAGGTAATGAAATCTTGTTTGACGGCCAAGTGGTTTCAGGATTAGGCATGGTCAATGAGAGTTCCTTGACTGGAGAGAGCTTCCCTGTTGAAAAGAAAGAGGGAGATTCTGTATGTGCGAATACTGTTTTGGAAACAGGAGAGTTAAGAATTCGTGTGACTGATAATCAGATAAACAGTCGTATTTTGCAACTCATCAATCTGATGAAAAAATCTGAAGAGAGTAAGAAGACAAAACAACGTCATTTTATTAGGATGGCAGACAAGGTTGTAAAATATAACTTCTTAGGTGCTGGTTTGACTTATCTGTTAACAGGTTCGTTTTCAAAAGCCATTTCCTTTTTATTGGTGGATTTTTCATGTGCTCTAAAAATATCCACACCTGTAGCCTACCTTACGGCCATAAAGGAAGGTCTAAATCGAGAAATGGTTATTAAAGATGGTGATGTATTAGAAAAATATCTGGAAGTGGATACTTTCTTGTTTGATAAAACGGGTACCATCACGACGAGTTATCCTTTGGTTGAAAAGGTTCTTCCTTTCGGAGATTATACTGAGAAAGATATTTTAAGAATAAGTGCATGTTTGGAGGAACATATCTATCATCCTATTGCCAATGCAATTGTTAAACAAGCTGAAATTGAAGGCATTGAACACGAAGAAATGCATGGCAAGCTTCAGTATGTTGCAAGCAAAGGGATTAAATCGCAAATTGATGGTCAATCGGTTGTCATTGGAAATTATGTACTAATGCAAGACGAACAGGTAAGAATTAGTTCTGAGCAGCTGGCCTTGATTGAGCAATATAAGACTCATTACAATTTATTGTTTTTGGCTTATAAGAAAGAATTAATTGGGATGTTTTGTATCCACACTCCCTTGAGAAGCGAGGCGAAAGTTGCATTGAAAAAGCTAAAGCGCCAAGGGAAAAAACTGATTCTGGCAACTGGTGATACGTTGGCTAGAACAGAAGAGTTGGTTAAAGATCTGCCATTTGACAACGTTTATACTGATTTAAAACCAGATGGTAAGTTTCAGTTGGTTCAGGAATTACAGAAAGCTGGCCGAACTATTTTGATGGTTGGAGACGGGTTAAACGACTCTGCTGCCTTGACGCTTGCAGATATTGGGGTTGTGATGAATGAAAGTGCTGATATTTCTAAGCAGATGAGTGATATTTTATTATTAGATAATCGTTTAGATTTCTTCGAGGAATTGAATTCTTTATCTGAATCGTTGCAGAAATTAATTCAAAGAAATATTCAAGAAACAGTTGTAATAAATGGAAGTTTAATTGGATTTGGGTTGTTAAATTGGTTAAGCCCATCTAATCTTTCGATATTGCACAATCTGACTACTTTAAGAATCGTCCTTCGTAGTCTTTCTATTAAAAGTAGGTAAGAGACCGAGAAGCTGAGGTTATAAAAACTAAAAGGAGTTGTCTCATTTGAGAATAACGGCTCTTTGTCAACTGTAGTGGGTTGGTGGAAAATTATACCCTGGAGAGGACCAAATTGGTTCTCTCCTTTTAAATATTGAAAAAACCATTGGCAGTGGACATACTTTAAGACTATATATTTCTGAAACTAGTTTCACAATACAAATATTGACATGCAATTATTAATTGGTGGATTTTAAGTTGACATCTACAAAGTTTAATGTTAAAATACATTCAAAAATATATTTGAATGAGGTGTTTTATGATTCAAAATATTGTTACTTCAATAATCCTGTATTCTGGGACAGCCGTAGACTTACTTATTATCCTAATGTTATTTTTTGCCAAAAGAAAAAGCAGAAAAGACATCATTAACATCTATTTAGGACAATTTCTAGGCTCTGTTAGTCTAATATTGCTAAGTTTACTTTTTGCATTTGTCTTAAATTATATTCCTAGTAAAGAGATTTTAGGTTTGCTCGGTTTGATTCCAATTTTCCTAGGACTCAAAGTTTTGCTTTTAGGAGATTCTGATGGAGAAGCTATTGCAAAAGATGGTTTGCGCAAAGATGATAAAAACCTGATTTTTCTAGTCGCTATGATTACTTTTGCAAGTTGTGGCGCTGACAATATTGGTGTCTTTGTCCCATATTTTACCACCTTAAATTTAGCGAATTTGATAGTGACTTTACTTACTTTTCTAGTCATGATTTATCTCTTGGTTTTTTCTGCCCAAAAATTGGCACAAGTCCCTTCTGTTGGAGAAACTTTGGAAAAATATAGCAGATGGTTTATTGCCGTTGTCTATTTAGGATTGGGGATGTATATCCTGATTGAAAACAACAGCTTTGACATGCTATGGGCTGTGTTAGGCTAGGAGAAAAAATTATGAAAAAAGATAGTATCTGTCAAGTGGATGTTATTAATCAACAAAATGTTACAACCGCAACGAACTACCTTGAAAAGGAAAAAGTCCAAAAATCACTTCGCATTTTATCAAAATTTACCGATAATAAACAGATAAATATCATCTTTTATCTCCTTGCCGTCGAAGAACTCTGTGTCTGCGATATAGCCTGTTTATTAAATCTCAGTATGGCATCTGCCTCCCACCATCTTCGTAAACTAGCCAATCAAAACATCTTGGACACTAGAAGAGAGGGGAAAATTATATATTATTTTATAAAAGATGAGGAAATCAGAGATTTTTTTAATCAACTAGGATAACAACTATTTTTACTACTTTTCCATGATTATAGGGAGATTATATATGAAATTTTTTGATGAAAATTACTCACAAGAAATACCTACTCGTATTAAATGTTTAAGAAAAAAGTATAATTTAAAGCAAAGCGACCTAGGTAATGCAGGTCAAGTTAGGCAAATTGAAAAGGGAGAAGTTTGAAAGAATTTGTATCTTTTATTTTTTGTTTCATTTATGCCCTATGCTACTGGAATAGTTAGTAGTCATTTCATGAATCGTACGGCACAGCTCTTTTATGGACTGATCGTTATTGTTTCAACGGTAGTAAACTGGTTTTTACATAAAGTAATTGATAAACCCAATATAGATCAGAAAGAATTACTTGAAGCTACCGCACAATATAGGAAGTTATTGATACCTGACCTAATAATTAAAGGAGTGGGATTGATTCTATCCTTAATTCTCTATCCTCCGATTATGATGTATAGTGTTTTAATTGCGGCATTTTACATCATAACTTTAAAAACACTATACGAAAAAAGAGTGAATAACTAAAAAACGGTGACCAAAGTTAGGTGTATTATTTTAATGCTTAGAGACCTAAACTATTCCCCTATTTTAAAAATATTGATTCAGATTTTATGAAATTAATCAGTAGATATCGTTCTGAAAAGCCTTGATAATACGCTGTTTTTAGTCCAACTGAAACCCATACTTTCCAAACCAGGCTTGAAAAAAGCTCGTAAAGCATCACAATTTAGTAAACGTTAAAACTTATTTAAACTTATTGAAAGCATTTCGTATCAAAAATACGGGATGCTTTTTCTGTTCACCCCAAATTTTTGTAACTAGGTGATACTTGAAATTAATACAAATTTGGTTGTTTTTGATAAATCTAAGCAACACTAAATGATGAAGTGAAAGGGGATGAATCTTTGATAGTATTCATTTATTGTGAAATATGATATATTTATTAATTAGATGGATGAATACTTCTAGAGTTAAATATAGCATAATAGGGACAGACTTTTTGGTTTATTTTTGTTTGTAGTCGGATTATGAAAGAATATCCAATATTATGCGATAAGATAGAATGTTACAAAAAAGAAAGGGGATGCAATCCGATGAAGAAAGACAGATTAATTGTATTGACAGATGCTGTTCTAGCAATTATTATGACCATCTTGATTTTAGAGTTAGAAAAACCAACAACACCAAGTCTTGAAGCTTTTTGGGATTTACGGCAAAATTTCTTTGCTTGTTTTCTTTCCTTTTTCTGGTTGGGATCGTTATGGATGGCACTAAACACATTATGGGAAAAGGTTGAGAAAATTTCCTCAGAAATTATTTGGTGGAATTTGTTTCTACTCTTGGAGCGGCAGGAGTTCTCTTTGGAGAATTTCATGCCATCCAAGATACCAGTCTGAATGATGTGGTGGACCGGATCTATATAAATGTCAAGGATTTACCGTTTCAGTCCTTGGGAGCTTTAGCTAATATCCTGTCTGATGTTAAGAAGGGACTGATTCAAGACAGTCATATCTGGTCTTTCTTCCAGTCATTTTTCAAACAATATCAGTTGATAATCAGCTTAAATCAGATCTATCAGTTTGTCTATCTTTCTCTGATGGAGATCATGTCCTATCTTCACTTTGATTATTGGAAAAAACGGCTCGGTCAGGAGCTAGTATGAATAAGGAGAACAAATGAGACGTTTAAAAATGTTATGGCATATTATACAGGTTACGGGTTTTACTCGGTTTGCTCTGAGTTTTGTGACCTTTGTTTTTGGGTCAGGAGGCGTGCTTTTCCTAGTTGAACCTGCTATCACAAATTACGGAGACGGTCTTTGGTATGCTTTTGTGACTTCGACGACTGTCGGCTACGGGGATCTCCTAGCTGTGACCTTGATTGGAAGGATTACCAGTGTCTTCTTGACGATTTATGGGCTCATATTTTTTGGCTGTTTATCAGCTGTTATTATTAATTATTATACCGATTTAAATAAGGAAAGAGGAGAGGACAAATGACTGCCAATTATTCAACACGGGAATACCGTGAGAAATTATACGATGACCTTCATGTTCGATTG
>NZ_KV812857.1:0-55895 GCF_001813525.1 Streptococcus sp. HMSC065C01
GTCTATTAGTATAGAAGAAAGCTCTCAGCACATGTTGAGTGTGTAAGTTTGTTAGTGAAACGTAGCTAAATCTCTCGCTTTTTTATTTCAAAGCTCCAGTGGAGCTTTGAACTCCCAAACCTTTTGAGTCCCACAGATGCATTATAACGGGGCTGTAGCATTGATGTCAAAACTTTCACCTCCTATATAAACAAATTCTATCCAACGTTTAAAAAGGATCAGTAGCTGATAATATATAGCGGTTTGCATCGTGACGACAAGTAGGTGGATTACGATTATTTGTAATTTATAAAATCTATGATGAGAGGTACGTGATTAGAGGTATCAAGTAATTTTTATTTTGCTAGAGCAAGCAACAAATCTTCTTCATAAGGACTATGCTAAGCAGATGTATCAGATACTAGATTTAGATAAATTTGAATGAGTTATGATGAATCAACTTCTAGACCACATCAGCATTTAAGAGGATAGGAAAATTAGAGTACCCTTCACAGAGGGAACTGAGGTACAGTTATAGAAAAAGAAAGGCTGTAATAACAGCTGGAAAACATTTTCGTTACAGCCTAATTTGCGTTTTTGTGGTATACTGAAATTGTTGAATGACTTTGAAAGTAAACAAGAAAAATAACTATTAAGGCTTTTATATTTGATAGTTATATTTTCGAAAATATAATATAATCAAAGATATTGCAGATGGATAATAAAATATGACTAGAGAAAAAGCGTTTAAAACTATTGAAGAGCAGATTTTGATTCAACGGGGCAGGAATTTGAAGATTACCGATGAGCCAGGGATGGTAAGTTTTATTCAGCAGAAAAATTATTTTAATTCTATAAATGGTTTTGAAACTATTTTTTTGGAGACCTCTAACCCTAAAAAATATATGAAAAGAGTCTCTTTTAAAGATTTTGAGAGAATATACACATTAGATAGAAATATAGCTAAGTACCTATTTCAAGAAATCGAAAAGATTGAGGTTGAACTGAAGTCGAGAATTGCATACGAATTTTCAAAAGTTCATTGCAATAATGGTATTGCTTCTAACTTAAAGTATTTAGATATCAATTGTTATGTGCTACCGATAGCACACAATCGAAATTCTTTTACAGAGTATTTTTATACTCATGGAGATAATAAAAAAACGCATTCTTTTTTTAGAGTGCATACTATTTCTGCCAAGATTAAAGATGTAATGTTTACAGGTAAAATTAGTACCTCTCATACTCGTAACGGAGATGTATATTACAACCTAGAAGGTGATTTTGATGGAATAGTTGATGACCTTAAAATAAATCAATATCGAGGGAGATTTTCAATAAAAGCTTCTAATACTCCTAGTAATATTTCTTCATTAAACGGTTCTATGAATGTGACGATTCAAATTAATAACATAGAGGGAAGATTTTTTGAATTATCTTATTCAGACTTCTGTAAAATTAAATATCCATATATTTCTAGCTATAAAAATCCTCCGCTTTGGGTTATTATTGATACACTAATGTTGAATGACTTGCTGGTTTTATTCCAAGGATTAGACATTGCTATACAAAATAAAATTATGAGTGAGATGGGATTTGATTCCTCTATTAGTGGGAGTCGAGAAAAATTCATTAACGCTTGTGAAATACTGCGTGAGTTGAGAAACCAATTGGCACACTTTGGTCTCATAACCAGATATAGGACGGGAAATAGTATTCTAATCAATAGACTTTTTATCTCTGATTTGTTACTTACTCCTAAAAGGAATAATAGAGTTTTAAAGTTTTATCAAGGTTTAAAAATTTTAAATTCTTTTAATAGATTCTCTCTTAAAAGGATTGATCGAGCTATTCAATCATATTATTTAAAAAATATGTTACTATTGAAGTTTGATATTAATAAAAATTTTTTTAATAGAATTGGCAAGTAAGTGTTGCAAAAAGTTGCTGGTTATGATAGAATAATATAGTTATATTTTAGTGCCACGACGGCGTGAAATCCTTGAAAGAGGTTTTCAAAAAGTCATAAGGGGGAAGGTTAATAAACTTTCCTCCTTATTTTATTTATTTAGATAAGTTGAAAATAGTGTTGAAGATGTTTGATTTCTGAAGTACCTTGAATTGTATAGAGTTTACATGCAGTTTAGAATTTCTGATTTATTATCCAGAGGATAGAACCGCTTATTGAAGATATTTTAGAAAGTTAGTCATTACCAAAGTTAATATTTATTTCTACAGTATAATTCTAAAATCACTTTTTTTCTCTTTCGTCTATTAGTATAGAAAAAAGCTAACACTACATGTGGAGTGTGTGAGTTTGTTAGTGAAACGAAATTAATCCTCAAAAGGTTTCCCAAAACTTTTGAGTCCCACAGACGCATCATGAGGAGAAATCATGAGGGATATTATCAGTTGAATAAGTAAGAGTATAATCTACATCTCCAAAGTAGGAGTGGCTAGTTCCAGCAGAAAGACCTTCATAGGTTTTATAACTGAATAGATCGACTTACTTTGTTGTCGAATTTTTCCTGTTCTTCAAGTAATTCTGAGGAATAGACGACAACTTTAAAATCAAATAAGCTAAAAACGCTCTAAAATCATTAAATTGATATTAAAGTGTTTTTTATTGTCAAAATATACAATTGAAAAAATTTCCAGCTTTTTTAAAATCACTATCTCAGATGACAATTTAATCAAAATATGATATAATACAGAAAAAGTAAAAATAACAAAAGTAACTTACCAAAGTAAAAGAAAAAAAGTATATAGATAGCCACGGCGGATATTCCTTTCATCGTTTAGAAGGAGTTGCTGTGGTTATCGTTGTTGCTGAGCTAGTTAATTGCTCTTATTACTTAGATGAAGTTACTTTTATTATTGAATTAATTTAAATAATAATAACGATCAATGAAAGTACTCATCGATATTTCCTTTTTGCAGTTTAGAGCTCAAAGGAGAACAGTACTGATTTGGTCGTTTTTTTGCGTATTGACATCCTAAAAGCCAGTCAGAACCTTCAGTCATGATAAACAAGGAGAATTAATGAAATTTGTAGTTTATAAACATTCGCTGGTTTTAGGTGATAACAACATCGTGACAAAGCAATTGATTGCACTCAAACATGATGATGGCACATTACAATTCACTGATTTTCATAGATATGTAAAATCTGCCACAAAGATTAAATCTATTTCAGACGATGGAAACAAACGATTTTCATACGTTGTTAAATTTTTGAATTTTATATACGGAACAGTTGGGGTTAACAATCTTGATCAACTAACTTTAGAAATGGTCAAGGAGTTTTTTATGCTTTATGGTTTAGGACAACTTCCAGAAGATAGAAAAAATAGAAAGAAAAGTACAGTCGAAAAATGTGTAAATGCAGTTCTTGATTTTTTAACTCTATACTTGAATGAACGAAAAGGAAAGGTTAAATTGAAGCCAAAAGACCTTTATTCTATCAATACGTTTACCAATAGACGAGGCAGAGTCATCAAAAGAAAAGAGCTGAATTTTGAGATATTTGTTGATGATAGCAACACACAGAAGTCAATTTTTAGAGATATGCCAAACAGCGCCTTTGAAATGCTCTTCGCTCACATTGCTCAATGTCACAAGGATTTACTTATGGCTGTTGCCTTGGGAGCATTTGTTGGTTTAAGACCATCAGAAGCTTGTAATGTAAGACGTGAAGATAGCCCTTTGGGGGCAGGTATCATATTTCACCAAAGTGATAATCAAGTATTTAAAATTGAGGTTGATCTGCGAAAAGAAATGCCCCTTAGAAGCGATTTAAAGTCAACTGGACGAATTAAAAAGGAAAGACTTCAAGCTGTACCTTATATCTTCTTAGAGGTCTTTTTAGACACCTACAATGACTATATGAGCTACCTAGAAGGTAAAAGGTATGAGAAAGATTATGGTCCATTAAGCCTTAACAAGCAAGGGAAAGCATTGTCATACGATGTGTACTATCAACGATTTCGTAAGATTATTCGCGAAGAAATGATTCCAATATTTCTTAAATCTGATGACCCAGAGGTTGTCTTTTTTGGTCAACTCTTGCAAGAAAATAATATTTCACCCCATATCTTTAGGCACTGGTACACCACACAATTGGTTTTGTCAGGTGTTAATGAAGTTAGTGAACTGATGTCTGCTAGAGGAGACAATTCACCAGAAAGTGCTTGGGTTTATTTACAAAATAAAGGAGAAATTGCAAAACAATATGGTCAGGTTAATAATGGTGTTTTTGAATATATGAACTGGCAAGCAGAAAAATTGTTTGGAGAAGATTAAAAGGAGTAGCTATTGGTAGTAGATTTAAAAAATTATCTTGAAAGAATATTAGTCGAGTTAGGTGCTGCTACAATAAAACACCGTGAGAAAGTCAGTGGATTCTTACTAGACAATGAATGGTTTGGTGTGTCTATAAATCTTGATGATTATACTATTTCTGAAAAAGATGCTGAAGTTCTTAAAAATCACATCAAAGACTATCTAACAACACCTCCTGGAATTAAGAGTATGGAAGGAATCTTTTCAAAAAAATTTCCTTCTACAAGTGAATTATTCGTACAATTTGCTGAAGAAGAAAAGCTGAGTGAAACAAATCGTTTCTATCTACTTGATTTTTTAGCATACTACTTAACAAAGGATTTGTTTCTATATAGTGATGCTGAAGTAGAGACCTTAGTAGAAGTAGCAACAGAAGTTCTTACGAAGTCACAAGGCAATATCCTCATTCAATTTATTAAATGGCTACTCAATAAAGGCGTTACTCGTTATCGAGTAAGTTTTGAAATGACAAAGCGTTACACGATTGAGAGTGCAAATGGAGCGTATGAATTAGATGAATACCTTGAATTAATGTACTACCTATTCAACGAAAACTACATCATAAAAAATGATATGTTGTGTAAAGCAGCAAATTCAAAAAACTATGCAGATACATGGTTGTATCTAGGGTTACATTTTATTTGCGCACTAAGATCAACAGACTTAGAAAGATTAGGACATCCTAAATTAACAAGAGAACCATTAGAAGTTTTAGAAGCAGTAGTAGATGGAACTTGGAGTAGTAGTGAAGCTAGAAGGACTTTACTAAGTATTACAACAAGATTGACTTATTTAAACTTAACACCTAATAAAACCAAAAACGCTTCTAATGTTGCTCAGTTAAAGTTTCATGTCCCAGAAAGTTGTCAGGTTCTTATTGGAACGTTATTGGCTATCTGTGAGGCACATTTCCAACTTCAAATACCATACAATGCAGAAAATCCATTGATCAGACAAATTAAAACTTATGAAAAGATTACTAGTTATATGGGAGAGGAAATCGGAAATTTATTTTTAGAGCGTAACTTTAGTAGTCGTTCTGCAAACAAGTCCTACTTACAATCTGTCGCAATGTTAGCAGATGATGTTCTTGAAGAAAAGTCAGAACTGAATATTAAAGGTTATTTTCTAGCAGCATTAGCTCGTAGCCATAAAGGGGATTTTAATGAATTTGCACAAACCACAACAACGTATCTAAAAGATGCCCAACTCGGACAACTAAAACCTGAAATGGTTGCAAAAGAGCTATTTGAACGAGGCGTATTATCCATGATTCCGTCTATGCTCTTGACCATTGTAACTAGAGGAAAGTATAAAAAATTAAGTCCAAGCCAACAAACTCAAATGATTAAAAGTTTAGATTTAACGCCAATTGAAATTGAAAAAACGTTGGAATTGAGTATTAGGGCTGATTCACGTTCGCAACAAGCATTAAAAACTCTAGTTGAAAATAATGTTGATCCTGAACAATTACTGACGATCTGTCATCGAATTGGTAACGGAGAAGCTTTTTCTAAGCAAGGAGAGAGTATGTGTCTTTTATCTGCACTAGGGAAACTATGTCCCTATGATGACCGTCAGCATTGCGTCGGCTGTCAGTATGAATTACAAACAAAATCTACCTTGCTTTTGTTAATTGGTGAGTTTAATCGACTCAATAAACAATATCAAAAATTAAAGAATGAACTTGAACGAGGAAAGGTTCGAGCCATTCTTGAGAAGCAGATTAAACCATGTCTTACAGAAATGTTGCAAGCTTTATCAGAACAGTATGGCGAAGCTGTATTGTCTGATTATGAGGATATTATTAAGGAGTTAGTCAGTTGAATAATCAATCAAAATTATTTCGTAAAGTAAATGAAATTATCCTGTTTGATGACAATATGATTGAGAGCGCAAAAGAATGTTTTCAAGACTATGTTGAAAAAGGGATTATTCTAACCACCAATTTTGAAGAAAATAAATGGGAAACGACTAATGAATATTCTAACGTTAGCTTCATTTTTAACTTGAATAAATTCCAATATAAAAGGTTTTATGAACAAGTATTTCAATTATCTTTTGATGATTTTGTTACCTACTTAAAGAGTTTTATAGTGCTATCTATGGAACATCATGTTTTAATCACTCTCCAAGCCTTTTTAAGAGATATAAAGAAATTAGTCAGAGAACTAAAAGTGAACGAAGCCTTCTCATTAGCAAATATGAAGATTTCCAACCCCTCAGTATGTATAGATTTTCTTTCTACACTACCATGTTTAGAGAGTAACGAATTAACCCAACTGATTGAGCAACTAGATGAACTTTTAAATGTTAGTTATCAACTGAACACTAAAAAACAGCGAAAGTTAGCCCAATTTCAATCCTATTTTTTATTTAATGATATTTTAAACGACTATTGGGTTAAATCATTATTAGATGAGGAAAGATTGTTTTACTACCCTCTTTACTTATGGTGGCAAATAACAGCAGTAGTACCACTTAGACCAAGGGAGTTTTTGCTCACTCAGAGAAATTGTCTCACAGAAAAAGACGGAAAATATTACTTAACTCTCAGACGAAATAACTTAAAAGGAAAAGACAAGGGAGTATCCCATAAAATTTCAGAGGATTATTATTTAACAACTTACGAAGTACCATTTAAGCTTGCGAGTGAGATTTTAAATTATTTAGAGCTAACCAAAGACTTATCATCTACACAGTTAGATACCCTATTTGTGACAGACTCTCATTATCGGAAATGGAAACGTATTGCTAGTACTAAAAACCGTTTCTTGACGTACAGTAACTTAAATACAATTTTAAAATATTTCTTTAATGAGATTGTATCTCAACAGTATGGGTATTTTGTCCATCATATCAATTCCCCAAATCAATTAGACGATCATGAGATTAATTTCATTCATATTGGAGATACTAGACACATTGCAATGATCAATTTGATAGCAGAAGGAGCTAGTCCAGTAACAGCAATGCTCTTAGCTGGACATGATAGTATCACAACATCTTCACATTATTTTTCAAATCTGAGTCAGTTTATTGAATGTAGGAGCTATCAGCTTTATCGTAAATTAACAAACTCTCAAACGTCTTACGCTATAAGTAAAACTCAACATAAATACACCATTAATAAAAACTATGTTCCTCTTGATAATAAGGGCAGATGTTATTCACCTCGATTTGCGGAAGGTGATTATTCAGACTGTCTTAAAGTCATTAGCTCACATGCAGAGCTTGGTGCTTGTACTAGTTGTCCATTTTACAGAAAAGCTGGAAAAGATTATTTCTCTATGGATAAATCCTTTAAGAAATCAATCGACGAGGAAGCTTTAATTGTAGATGAGGCTATAAAAAGAGTTCGACAAGGAAAGGGGAATATAGAAGATATTGGTGAGGCATTATTAAAACTTAAAACAGTTAGTCATTCTTATCAAGAATATCTAACTGAAAAACATTTATCCTTACAGGAGTTCTCAAATGGCTAGAAAGAAGTATATTGATAATCAAGAATTGCTATTATTATTTGAACATTATTTACTGGAACATTGTTCGAATAATCCTAGACTATTCAAAATTCCACAGTTTGGAAATTACCTTAGAAGCAACGGATTTCCGCAGGTTGCAGACACAACGATTAGAAGAAACAAAGAATTTAGACAAGCCCTTAATGATAGATTGGAACTATTTGAAGACGACACTTATCAAACAGTTATAACGTATAAAACTCTAGATGTAGAACGTTTCTTAATGACCAATAGAACCCCTAAAGCAATCAAATCAGCATTGATGGAACTTAACAATTATTATAAAAGAGTTGTTGATGCAGCAATAGAATATAAGGAAGAAGCCAGTAAGCTCAAAACAAGAGTTTCAGAGTTGAAAAATGAGGTAGCACAACTTAATGAAAAGAATGCTGAAATAAAGGAGCAGACAGCGTTAAACAAAGAATTATTAGAGGAAAACAAAAAGTTAAGGAATCTTCTTAAAACTAGTTTGTATCCTGATATTGCGAATGAATTGTTAAAAGAAGAGGGCTTGTTAAAATCTGATCAGCAACTAGTAACTAAGAAGTATCTTAGTGAGAATGTTATTACTTCAGACACAAAAATATCTTTTGAAAAACATACTCATACTGAAAAGCAAACAAGCAAAAGTAAGATTTTGGAAATAAAAGACTTACTGGATAACAAGACTAAGTATTAGGAGGAGAAAATGTCAGACTTAATCACTGATTTTCCAGCCTTATTGAACTATTGGGACTTTGACAAGAATATCAAAATAGATGTAGAAAAAATAACAATTACCAGTAAAAAACACATTAACTGGAAATGTCCTACCTGTTCTTATGAATGGAAAGCAAGTACATCAAAATCTTATAAGAATATTCAAAATCATTCAAAAATCTGTCCTGTATGTGAGCTTGGAAAAGTGTTCATAAAAGGGGAAAACTCTATATCTGCAAGGATTCCTAACTTTCTAAGGTACATAAACTTTCATTATGAAAATATAGAAACCATTCAGGAAGAGATTGATAATTTATCTTTTTCTTCAAAGAGGTTATTTCACTTCAAATGTCCTACCTGTCATGTTGGGTGGAAAGATGTAGCAAACACTTCTAAATTAATCAATAAACATAATCAAGAGCTTGTTCATGTCGGATGTAATGAAAGTACACATTTTGTACCTTACACTAAAGCATACCCTAATCTTCGGAAAATTTATCTTCCAGGGGAGCAAAACGATGTAGAGTTTAATGATCTGAAGTTAAGTGACAATGTTACAATCCCTAGAAATTGGAAATGCGACAAATGTGACCATATCTTTAAGTTGTCTATTGATCAGCTAATTTCAAGAATCAAAAGATATAGTTTCTATTGTACTAACTGTAAAGCTACATTCGATACCTCAATTAAAGTGAAAGCGAACCCCCTATTACATACAGATAGAAATCTTTTTAAGCAATTTATTCCAACTCATGTAAAAAGTAATATGATTGATAGTTTATCCAACATCTTAGTAAGATGGCAGTGTTTTAAATGTCATGGTCAATATGAATGTAGTGTTGTCAAAAGGCATCTTGAAGGCTGCCCTTATTGTGATAATAAATTGATGTTAAAAGGATATAATACTTTACAAGAAACTCATCCTTATTTAGAGAAATTTTGGGATAAAAGTAATGATAAACCTATTTCTGAATACTGGTATAAGTCTTCTAAATGCATAAATTGGAAATGCCCTTGCTGCAAAGTCAGTTTTTATTGTAGTCCAATTGAAATGATTTTAAGAACCGACTTAGAGAATAGTAATTTTCAAACTTGTCCTAATCGTTGTGATTGGGATACACTTGTTTTTAACAATGATATACTCTATAATTTCCCAAAATTACAGGAAGAATGGAGCGATAAAAATGGATTGCCTGTTCATTTAGCATTGAGCCACATTGAAACAAAAAAATATTGGTGGAAGTGTTCTGTTTGTCAAGGTGAATACCTTTGTTCAATTCCAATAAGAAAAGAAGTAATAGATAGCTGTCCATATTGTAATGATGAACAAGCATTAAAAGGTTATAATACAATTGCAGATACTTATCCTGAGTTGTGTGACCTTTGGAGTAGCAAGAATGTAGAAAAACCTGATGAGGTGACGAAATCGTCAGAAACCGAGAATAAAATATTTAATTGGATTTGTGATTGTTGTGATTTAGAATTTCAGGAGAGATTAGGGATTGTTCTAGGTGTGTTTACAAACAATAATTCTAATAGTCTCAATTCTATATGTCCTTACTGTAATAAAAAAATTCCTAAACCAAATGAAACACTAAGCTATGTTAAACCGTACTTAAACAATGAATGGGTAAAAGAACTGAATGGTGATATTGATACCTTCTTTTATGATTCAAATGCTTTAACCAATTGGATTTGTCGAAAATGTCACAGAAGTTTTAAAGCAAAAATTTCTGATCGCCACAAAAACGACCAATGTTGTCCATATTGTTCTTTTAAGAAGACTGCAAAAGGTTATAATGATCTTGAAACAACACATCCTTGGTTAATTAAAGAATGGTCATCATTAAATAAACAAGAAATGTCTTCAGTAAGGGCAAATTCAACATATAATGCATGGTGGAAATGCCCTGTATGTACTGGAGAATATCAGAAAGTTATTAAAGAAAAATTTTACAGAGAAAATTCTTGTCCATACTGTAGAAATCAAAAAGTATTAAAAGGATTTAACGATTTAGCAACAACGCAACAAAGTCTAATGAATGAGTGGGATTATCTAAATAACTCCTTGATAGTAAGTCCAACTGAAATTACAGAGTTGAGTATTCTGCCTGTATGGTGGATATGTCAAGAAAATCTTAATCACCGTTACAAAATTCAAGTAAAAGAAAGAATGGCATACAAAAAACGCAATAAAAGGTCGTGTTCCATTTGCAAAGGCCACAGAAGAAAGCAAGAACACTTTGTACAGTTTGAAAAAATATAGATAAATAAAAACACTCTAAATTTCATTAAATTGATATTAGAGTGTTTTTTTATTGTCAAAATGTACATTTGAAAATTTTTTAGTTTTCACTTAAATAAAGTACATTTTCAACTGAATTGAGAGTAGTAAAAAATTTCCAGTGTTCACTTAAATAAAGTACATAATTGAGTATAATTGGCTTAAAAAATTTTTTTGGTTATTTTTTTAAAACTAAAACAGTCCTATATAAACCCTATAACATCTTTCCGAAAAACTATAATTTTCTTGAAAAATATATCTGGCTATGCTATACTACTAGTATAGAAAGATTTGGAGAAAAACATGAAACGCGAGATCTTATTAGAACGTATCGATAAACTCAAACAAGTCATGCCTTGGTACGTCTTAGAATATTACCAATCAAAACTGGCCGTTCCATATAGTTTTACGACCTTATACGAATACTTAAAGGAATACGATCGATTTTTCACCTGGGTCTTAGAATCTGGTATATCAGATGCTGACACCATGGCCAATATTCCCTTAGACGTTCTGGAACACATGACCAAGAAAGACATGGAATCCTTTATCCTTTACTTACGTGAACGTCCTCTGCTCAATGCCAATACGACGAAAAACGGGGTTTCTCAAACAACCATTAACCGTACCCTTTCGGCACTTTCTAGTCTTTATAAGTATTTGACTGAGGAAGTTGAAAACGAGCATGGGGAACCTTATTTCTACCGCAATGTCATGAAGAAGGTTGCGACCAAGAAAAAGAAAGAAACCTTGGCTGCTCGAGCTGAAAATATTAAGCAAAAGCTCTTTTTAGGTGATGAGACAGAAGGTTTCCTCAACTATATAGATCAGGAATACCCTCAAACACTCTCCAATCGCGCCTTATCTTCATTCAATAAGAATAAAGAGCGTGATTTAGCCATTATCGCACTCCTTCTTGCCTCTGGTGTCCGTCTCTCTGAAGCAGTTAACCTAGATCTTCGAGATCTCAACCTTAAGATGATGGTGATTGACGTCACTCGAAAAGGTGGAAAACGAGACTCAGTTAATGTCGCTGCCTTTGCGAAGCCTTATCTGGAGCAATATCTCGCTATTCGAGACAAACGGTACAAGACAGAAAAGACCGATTCAGCTCTCTTTCTGACCTTGTATCGAGGTGTTCCAAACCGGATTGATGCTTCTAGCGTTGAAAAAATGGTGGCTAAGTATTCAGAAGATTTTAAAGTCCGTGTGACTCCCCACAAACTGCGCCATACTCTTGCAACTCGTCTCTACGATGCTACCAAATCCCAAGTTTTGGTCAGTCATCAGCTGGGGCATGCTAGCACACAGGTAACGGACTTGTATACGCATATCGTTAATGACGAACAGAAAAATGCCTTAGATAGTTTATAAGTTACATAATATAAATTATGTAACGTTTTAGTGTTAGAAAAAGAGCGTAGGATTTTTTATCGAATCTTACGCTCTTTTATTCTTTCTATAAAAATTCGATCCAATAATTACGGTGTGGCTCAATAATGACTGGTTTTCCCCAGAATGATTTTAGATAGGCCAAGTTTGTAGGGGTGACCGGTCTTTTTTCACCATTGAACTTCTCTGCACTCTCTTCCGTTAGAAAGCATTTAACTGCTTCATATGGTGTACCATCGCTCGCTATTCGATCAATTCCTAAATAAGCAATTTCATCACCGGCTTTTGGAATATCTGTAAATAGTTTACCAATAAAATAAACCGTCTTATCTTTCATTAATTCATAAGCCTTACTATTTTCCAGTCTGTTATTCGCTGCAGCATACATAATACAAAAACTGTCCACAATATCTTTCAAAGGCATTAATTCTTCTTTGCCAACTATAATTTCGTCGGGAGCAAGTCCGCCAATGATTAAATTTTGATAATGAGGTTGCTGGATGACATTATCTAAAGCCATTCCTAATGGTAGTTGGACAGCTTGATAGCCTAATGGTTCTAGCTCTTGCTTTTTCTGGTCAAGGTGTTCTTGTGTAATACTGACATTTAAATCGTAAGGACTGGAAGGTTGTTGCTTACTAAAAAAAGCCACTACTATACGATCTAACTGTTCAAATAGACCAAGTTTTTCCACTGGAATTTTCATCATCGAATATGATCCCCTTTTTTGTTGAGATTTCCTCTATATTCTACTCTCATTATTTTTGAATATCAAGTTTAAGATAAAAGATATCCATGTTAAATGGATATCTTTTACTTTATTCCACCACTGCTTCAGCAATTTCTTCTGCTGTGATTCCTGCAAAGTAACGACCTAAGTTAATGGTTTGTAGGGCTTTAAGAACATCTTCGCGTTCATATTTAACACCACGAAGAAGCTCTTCTACTGCTGCAACATCTTCGATACCAAAGAAGTCACCGTAGATCTTGATGTCTTGGATTTTTGATTCAATGACGTTGGCGAAGATTTCAACCTTACCGCTTGGGAATTTTGTGCCACGACGGACATTGTATTCAGGAGATTTTCCATAGTTCCAATCCCAGGTACCGAACTTGGTTTCCTTGATCCGGTTGATTTCAGCCAATTCTTTATCTGAGAAGACGTACTCCGTCATTTCAGGGTATTCTTTCTTCATGTAGTCCAAAAGTAGGTCACGGAACTCTTCAACCGTGATTTTTTCTGGCAATTCATCGATAATATTGGTCACACGAGCACGGACTGATTTTACCCCTTTTGATTCAAACTTATCTTTAGACACTTTAAGCGCGTTAGCTAGGACTGACAAATCCACGTCAAAGAGAAGACAACCATGATGCATGATCCGGCCATTGATATAGGCTTGGGCATTCCCACAGAATTTCTTACCGTCAATCTCTAAGTCGTTACGGCCTGTAAATTCAGCTTTAACACCAAGTTCAGCTAAAGTATTGATAACTGGAGTAGAGAAGCTCTTGAAGTCAAAGGCCTTGTTTTCATCTTCTTTTGAAATGATTGTATAGTTAAGGTTGTTCAAATCATGGTAAACAGCTCCGCCACCACTGATTCGACGGACTACTTCAATTCCATTTTCACGAACATAGTCACGGTTAATTTCCTCGATGGTATTTTGGTGACGTCCTACAATAATAGATGGTTTGTTAATCCAAAGAAGGAAGATTTGATCCTCGTCCAAAAGGTGTTTAAAAGCATATTCCTCTAAAGCAATATTAAAAGAAGTGTCGTTTGAATAATTAATAATGTATTTCATAGTAATTCCAAAAATTCGTTTTATAAATCCTACTCATAGCAAGATGAGCATTAGACAGAAATAGTTGAATTTCACTTAAATTTTCTGAAGTAGTAAAAAGAAATGTAACGATAACTCGTTACATTTCTCGGAAAAATTGAGACAAGTGGCTCAATTTTTAGGCATGGAACTCTATGAGAGGTCGCTGCCGTCCGTACTACTTAAAGAAAATTTAAGTGAAAGAATAATATTATTTCTTCTTAGGTGAGTGAACTGCCAATCCAAGTACGTCCGCAAAGGCTTCGTACATCACTTCTGAGAAGGTTGGGTGCCCATGGATGGTCTTGAGCATTTCTTCTACAGTGATTTCCATCTCAATGATAGTTGAAGCTTCGTTGATCAATTCAGCTGCTGCTGGTCCAATGATGTGAACTCCAAGAACTTCACCATATTTCTTGTCTGCAATGACTTTTACAAATCCTTGAGCCGCATCTGATGCAATGGCACGTCCGTTAGCCGCAAAGTTGAATTTACCGATTTGGACATCATATTTCTCACGAGCTTGTTCTTCTGTCAAACCAACAGCCGCAACTTCTGGAAGTGTGTAGATAGCTGCAGGAGTTAAGTTCAATTTGGCAACAGCGTGGTTTCCTTTAAGGGCATTTTCAGCCGCTACTTCACCCATACGGAAGGCAGCGTGGGCCAACATCTTAGTACCGTTGATATCACCTGGCGCATAGATACCTGGAACAGACGTTTCCATGTATTCATTAACCTTGATCCGTCCACGATCCAATTCAAACTCAACTTCACCTATTCCTTCAAGATCTGGAACACGACCGATTGAAAGAAGAGCTTTGTTTGCGATGATATCGTCTTTGCCTTCAACCTTGATACGGAGTTTGCCATCTTCTTCAATGATTTCTTGCAGTTTCGTATCAGTCAAGATGGTCATTCCCTTACGTTCAAGGATCAAACGAAGGTTCTTAGAAACTTCCGCATCCATGGCTGGCACGATGCGATCCATCATTTCGATGACCGTAACCTTAGAACCAAAGGTCATGAAGGCTTGGCCAAGTTCGATACCGACAACCCCACCACCAATGATCACAAGGCTTTCTGGGACTTCATTCATATCCAAAATATCATCACTAGTCATTACAAGAGAAGACTCCATACCAGGAACGTTAATCTTGCTGACTTTTGAACCACCAGCAAGGATGATCTTCTTAGTTTCAAGTAACTCAGAACCATTGACCAAAACATTCTTATCTTTCGTAATGGTACCGATACCCTTATGAACATCAACTCCGTAGCTACGAAGAAGCCCTGCAACACCACCAACCAAAGTATTTACGACCTTGTTCTTAGTTTCAAGAACCTTGTCCATATCCACTGTGAAGCTAGGATTGTCAATGATGATCCCACGGTTTGCCGCATGACCGATATTTTCAATGATTTCAGCATTATGTAGGTAAGTCTTAGTTGGGATACATCCACGGTTCAAGCAAGTTCCACCAAGTTCAGATTTCTCAACAAGGGCAACTTTACCACCCAATTGAGCTGCCTTGATAGCAGATACGTAACCAGCAGGACCACCACCGATCACTACGATATCATAAGCATCATCGCTCTTATTGTCATCGTTTGAAGCACTTGCTGCAGCTGGTGCTGGGCTCGCTTCTGGTGCTGCTGCTCCAGCTGTAGGGATATTTTCCCCTTCTTCACCAAGGTAACCGATTACTTCTGTTACAGGAACAGTTTCTCCGTCCCCTTTCAAGATAGCGATCAAGTAACCGTCTTCTTCTGCTTCCAATTCCATGCTGACTTTGTCTGTCATGATTTCAAGGAGCACTTCTCCTTCTTTTACAAATTCGCCGACTTTTTTATTCCACTGGACGATTTGTCCTTCGGTCATATCTACGCCGGCTTTTGGCATAATTACTTCTAAGGCCATTTTATTTCCCTCTTTTTCTTGTTTCTATTCTCTCTCGTTGATTAGACCAACATTGAAATCGGGTCTTCAATCAAGGCTTTCAAGTCTTTCATGAATTTGGCACCAGCCATACCATCGACAACGCGGTGGTCAATGGTCAAGCCCAAGCTCATGATTGGACGAATGACAATTTCACCATTTACAACAACTGGTTTTTCAACCGTTGCACTAACTCCAAGGATGGCAGAGTTTGGTTGGTTGATAATCGGTCCAAATGATTGAACGCCAAACATTCCTAAGTTACTAATGGTAAAGGTTGAGTTTTGCAATTCACTTGGAGCAAGCTTACCATCCAAAGTACGTCCGATAACGTCCTTGAAGGCTACCACCAACTCTGATAAAGTCATCTTTTCTGCGTTATAGACAACCGGTGTCATCAGCCCATTATCCATCCCAACTGCCATCGCCAAGTTGACATAGTTGTGAGTGATGATGGTTTTGCCATCTTCCGTCAATGACGCATTGATGTATGGGTGTTTCATCAAGGTCTTAACAACTGCTAGAGAAAGCAAATCTGTTACAGTGACTTTTTTGCCAGTTGCTTCCATGATTGGATCCAATACTTTCTTACGAAGGGCCAACATTTGAGACATATCAACGTCATAGTTCAAAGTAAAGGTTGGTGCTGTCAAGTAAGATTCCACCATCCGTTGAGCGATCACCTTGCGCATTGGTGTCATCGGAATCCGCTCAATCTCACCATAAGGTGTCACATTATCTGGAACTTCTTCCACCTTCTCGATTTGAGCCGGTGACTTAATGGTCTCATTCTCAATATTTTCAGGAAGGAAAGCAAGGACGTCCTTCTTCATGATCTTACCACGATGACCAGTTCCTTGAATCTCTTGCCAAGCAATATTGTGTTCTAAAGCAATTCGTTTTGCAAGTGGTGAAATGCGAACCACATTTGTGTCTTTATAGGTTTCCACGTCTTCTTTGTGGACACGACCGTTTGCGCCTGAACCAGAAACATCATAGAGGTTGATCCCAAGATCATCCGCTAATTTTCTAGCCGCAGGAGTCGCTCTTAGCTTATCATCAGCCATGACCTCTCCTATTCTATACTAAGATATCAGGGACGCAGAGGACAAAGAAAAAATAGGAGATTGACGCTGTGTTCGATGAACACAAGGAAATCTATCTTTTTTTCACAGTCCTCCGTCCGGATTCAGTTATAAGATACTAAGGGCGTCAAAAGTCAAAGTGAAAATAGGAAACTTGACGAAGAAACTTTAGTTTCTATGAAAGTTTATCTTTTTCACCCAGACTTTAGCCCGTGCTCTAATCTAAGATATTAAGGACGCAGAGAACTTTGTACCTAAAAAGATACAAAGTTTCCTCGTCTAATTCAAATGACATTACATAATTTATGTTATGTACTATTCTTTATTGTACGTTTTACGAATGGCATCTTTGATGCTTTCAACTGTCGGAATCATTGCATTCTCAAGATTTTGTGCGTAAGGCATTGGCACATCTTCCCCCGCACAACGGCGGATCGGTGCATCCAAGTAATCAAATGCTTCTGATTCAGAAATGATAGCTGAAATTTCACCGATATAGCCACTTGTTTTGTGGGCATCATTGACAAGGACTACTTTTCCTGTCTTCTTGACAGAATTAATGATGATCTCTTTATCGAGTGGGACCAAGGTCCGTGGGTCTACTACTTCTACTGAGATGCCTTCTTCTGCCAATTCTTCAGCTGCTTGCATAACACGACGAAGCATTTTTCCATAGGTTACGACAGTGACGTCAGTTCCTTCGCGTTTGATTTCTCCGACACCAAGTGGAATCGTATAGTCTGGATCCACTGGCACTTCCCCTTTTTGGTTGAATTCTGATTTATACTCAAGAATGATTACTGGGTTGTTATCACGGATCGATGACTTGAGAAGTCCCTTCATATCTGCTGGAGTTCCAGGAGCAACAACTTTCAAACCAGGAATATGAGTAAACCATGATTCCAAGGATTGGGAGTGTTGAGCTGCAGATCCAACTCCGTTACCAGCAGCACAGCGAATGGTCATCGGCACTTGACCTTTACCACCAAACATGTAGCGAGTCTTAGCAGCTTGGTTAACGATAGCATCCATGGCAATTACTGAGAAATCCATGAAGGTCATATCAACGATTGGACGAAGGCCAGTCATGGCTGCACCAGCTGCCGCCCCTGAAATCGCAGCCTCAGAAATCGGACAGTCACGAACTCGTTCTGGTCCAAATTCTTCCAGCATCCCTACAGAAGTACCGAAGTCTCCACCGAAAACTCCGACATCTTCTCCCATCAACAATACATTTTCATCGCGACGCATTTCCTCAGACATAGCAAGGATAATGGTATCGCGGAAAGACATTAATTTAGTTTCCATAATTCTCTACTCCCCCTTAGTCTGCGTAAATATCTTCGAAAGCTGATTCGAGTGGAGGGAATGGGCTTTCTTCCGCAAATTTCACTGAAGCTTCCACTGCTTCTTTTACTTCTTCTTGGATCTGATCCAATTCTTCTGCGCTCGCAATCTCATTTTCAAGGAGATACTTGCGAAGGTTTTCGATTGGATCTTTCTTCTTCCACTCTTCTACTTCTTCACGGGTCCGGTATTTACCAGGATCAGATGAAGAGTGACCAAGCCAACGATAGGTGACACTTTCAATCAAGACAGGGCCTTTACCAGAGCGGACGTGTTCAACAGCCTTTTTAAATCCTTCATAGACATCGATAACGTTGTTTCCATCAGGAATAAACATTCCAGGAATGCCGTAAGCAGCACTACGTTCGTGGATATGCTCCACATTAGTCATTTTCTTGATGTCAGCAGAGATTCCGTAACCATTATTGATACAGTAGAAAATAACTGGCAGATTCCAGATTGAAGCCATATTGACCGCTTCGTGGAAGACACCTTCGTTGGTTGCGCCGTCCCCAAAGAAGCAGACAACAATCTTGCCAGTCTTATGCATTTGTTGAGTAAGGGCTGCACCTACGGCAATCCCCATACCACCACCAACAATTCCGTTGGCACCAAGGTTACCTGCATCAAGGTCAGCGATATGCATGGAGCCGCCTTTCCCCTTACAAGTACCGGTATACTTACCAAGGATCTCAGCCATCATGCCATTTAAATCGATTCCTTTAGCAATGGCTTGTCCGTGACCACGGTGGTTAGATGTCAGCAAATCATCGTCGTTTAAAGCCAACATAGCTCCAACATTGGCTGCTTCTTCCCCAACAGAAAAGTGCGTCATTCCTGGCACTTTCCCTTTTTTTACTAACTGTGCAATTTTTAAGTCCATACGACGGATTTCTTCCATTTTACGGAACATTTTCAATAAGAGACTTTTATCTAATGTTGCCATCATTTCGCCTTTCTTAGCATTTATTCATTCTCTTTCATTCTAGCCAAAAATGAAAGCACTGTCAAAAATAATGCTCATATAATTTCACAAACTTTATTCCTTGGAAGAAGGTTTTATAAGCTTTTTAAAATCCAAATACAATTTTTCACAATCTTTTCTCTTCTTCCTTTGCTATACATATAAAAAAACCGATAAGATCCTATCCTACCGGTCGTTATCTTATGATTGGCGTTGACCAAAGTCATGAATCATTTGTTCCAATTCTTCACGACTAGGTGTTGTAAGCATATAGAGGTAATCTCCCTGAAGTTCCGCAAAGGCCGCTGGCATGTCTTTCTTGACGCGGAATTGATCATGGTATTTAGCCAAAACTTCTTCCTCTGACAGAGCATAAGCTGCATTTGCACGACGAGAAGTTGCCAAGCAATAAAGGGGCTCAAACTCAGAAGCTGGGAAAGTTTCTCCTGCTACGATGGCAGCATAGCCACGGTACAAATCAATCGAGTGAGCGTAGTTGTAGACATCGATAGTAAAGCCACCTGCAGGGCGATTATTGTACTCGATCGCAATATAGTCATCCCCATCGCGGAAGAACTCAATGTGGAAGAAACGTTCCTTCATGCCAAAAGCTTTGACAATGGCTTCCCCGTATTGACGCAATTTTGAATCCATCTCTTTGAGGACATAATAAGAATTGTCCATCTTGTAGAGCATCAAATCGAGTGGCGTATAGGCATAGTCAAAAGTAGTCGAGAAGACAATATTACCATCGCGATCGACCAGACCATCAAAGGTACAAATCTCGCTAGAAGTGACGAATTTCTCAAAGAAGTACTCGGTATGGCCATCCCATTCTGCCTTGAAATGGTCCACATCTTCTGCTGTTTCGATCTTGAAGGTCGCTGCTGCTCCTACCCCATTGTCAGGCTTAGCAATCAATGGCAACCCAATCTTCTTCACGGCCTTATCAATGTCTTTTTCTGTTTTAACCACAGCACCCGGAACGACTGGGACTCCAGCCTTCTTGAAGAGTTTCTTCATTTCGGATTTGAACTTGGTTTTCTTCAAATCTTTTGGCTTGGCACCAAAGACATTGAATTGCTCCCGAAGCGCCGCATCCAATTCCAACCAGTATTCATTGTGGGATTCGATACGATCGATTGGACCGTGTTTGTAGAAAAGAAAGGCTACTGCACGCTTCACTTCGTCCAGATTTTCTAAATTTTCAACACGGAAATATTCTGTTAAGCTGTTGCGCAATGGCTCATCTAACTGTTCATATGGCTCTTGACCAATTCCCAAGACAGTGATCCCTTTATTAGCCAGTTCGATTGTAAATTGTTGGAAGTTTTGTGGGTAATATGGTGAAATAACGATATAATTCATTGAGGTCTCCTCCCTTTTTACTTATAGATGCATTTGGCCTAGGAAATAAGGCATTTGTTTGCGCCACCATTCCCAATCGTGGGCTACATCATGTCCCCATTCAGCGAACCATGCAGGAATATTTTTGTGATCAAAGGCTTCTTTCAGTTTGTAGAAAGAGGGAAGCCCGTCTTGTTCCCAAGCCCCTAAACCAGTACAAACAACGATTTCAGCCTGACGGTAACGATCGATAAACCAGCCATCGTTTTGGTTCCAAATATAATCAGATGGCGAGTTTTGGTAAATGGCTTCATCGCCTCCAAAGTCACCAACAAAGAAACGAGCGTCATAGACACCACTCAAGGCAATCACTTTGTTAAAGACATCTGGATGTTGCAAGAAGAAATTAAGTGCGTGGTAGGCCCCCATAGAGCAACCAGTTGTCATCATCGGATCAAACCAGCCTGTTTTGTGTTTGATAAAAGGAATGGCTTCTTCAATCACATAGCGTTCATAAGCTCGGTGCATTTCTGCTCGATCGTGAGGATTCTTCCAATTACAAAGCCAGCTTTCACTATCGACACTCGAAAGGGTGAAGAATTGAACCCGTCCTTCTTCGATAAACTGAGCACAAGCATCAATCATACCAAAGTCATAGTATTCGTTATGGCTTCCACCTGAGGAGGCAAAGACCACAACAGGAATCCCTGCGTGCCCATAGCGGTTCAAATACATTTCACGGTTGAGTTGGCCACTCCAGTGGCTTAAATGTTCAATATTCATAAGTTCCCTCTTTCCTTTATTTCTTTAATTTACAGTCTATTAATCCCATTTTTCTGCCAAAAAGCGAAGGCATTCTGGTAAATGTTCGGCCCATGCTTCTTCGTGGTGAATAGCCCCAGATTGAATCCGAATGGCAATATTTTCCAAAGCCACCCCTTGTTGAATGACATCGTGATAGTAACGAAGGGATGAGTCGATGTAGGCTTGCTTGATGTTTCCTGCCATCAGCGTTTTATCCGTATCATCCGCCTCTTCAGTCCCAACATAAATGTAGATCCGTTGGTCTGCATATAATTTTTTGCGTTCGATATAATGATTGAAGGCATCTTGATGCAGCCAGTTAGCAGAGGAGAAGACTCCCAGACAACCGATTTGATCTTGGTATTCTAATCCCAAGAATTGGGTAATATTTCCACCCAAGGAAGATCCAATCATGGCCGTATGTTCTCGATCAGCAAGAGTTCGGTATTCTTGGTCGATAAAAGGTTTCACCACCTCCATGACAAATTCGCCGTACTCAACGCCCTTGCCACCAAATTGCATGCCAGGAATATTAGATTCCTTGTACTTCCAGGCAGAGTATTCATTCATCCGTTGCAAACCATCGTTATCAATCGCAACGACAATCATGCGACTAATATCGGGATTCCGCTTAATGGCTGGAATCACCTTCCAGGAATGACCCGCATAGGCCTCCTTGCTATACAAAACGTTTTGTCCATCGTGGAAATAAACAACAGGGTAACGTCTGTCTGTATCCGTTTCATAATTCTTAGGTAATAAGACTCGCACACGACGGAGTTTTCCGGTATAAGGCACTTTCAACTCGTGTGTCTTCATATCTAAATAAAAATAGGATTTGTTCATTGTCAGAAAACTCTCTATATTCTAAATTTTATTCATTATACCATTTTTAGAAGAAAAAGTCTGGATTTTCTCCAAACTTTTTCCTTTCTTGGGTTATTTTTCCATAAACTGAGCCAAATCTTGTAAAGAACGTTCGGCAATTTTCTCATACCGTTCCTTTTTATCCCGAATGCGTGGGCCTTCTAGCTCCTTGATAATCCCGAAGTTGACATTCATGGGTTGGAAATGTTTGCTGTCAGCATGGGTGATATAGTGAGCCAAACTTCCGATAGCTGTTGTTTCTGGGAAAATGGCCGCTTCTTCTCCTTTGAAAAGGCGAGCTGCATTAATCCCAGCAACCAAACCTGAGGCAGCTGACTCAACATAGCCTTCTACCCCTGTCATTTGACCCGCAAAGAAGAGGTTTGGTTGTTTCTTCGAACGGTAGGTTTGTTCAAGCAAATTTGGAGAGTCCATGTAAGAATTGCGGTGCATGACTCCGTATCTGACAAACTCCGCATTTTCCAAACCTGGAATCATTTGGAAAACCCGTTTTTGCTCACCCCATTTAAGGTGAGTTTGGAAGCCAACGATATTGTAGAGGCTAGCAGCCGCATTGTCTTGGCGCAACTGAACGACTGCGTAAGGTGTCTTAAACTCTCCATCACGTGGACCTTTGTAATCATCTGGATACTCGAGTCCAACTGGCTTCATAGGACCATAGAGCATGGTTTTGATACCACGTTTGGCCATGACTTCAATGGGCATGCAGCCTTCGAAATACTTTTCTTTTTCAAAAGAGTTGAGCGGGGCTTCTTCCGCATTGACCAAAGCCTCATGGAAATCCATAAACTCTTGTTTGGTCATGGGACAGTTGAGATAAGCCGCTTCTCCCTTGTCATAGCGTGACTTGAGATAGACCTTGTTCATATCGACAGTATTGACATCGATAATAGGAGCTGCTGCATCATAGAAATAGAAGCCATCTCCACCATTAAGGGCATGGATCTTCTCTGCCAAGGCATCACTGGTTAGGGGACCCGTTGCGACCACTGTAATAGCATCTGTCGGCAATTCCGTAATTTCATCACGAATGACTTCAATGAGAGGGTGTTGGGACACCTTCTCCGTCACCCGGCTAGCAAACCCTTCCCGGTCCACTGCCAGTGCTCCACCGGCTGGTACACGAGTCGCTTCAGCTGCTTCAAGGATGACAGAACCCAGACGGCGCATTTCTTCTTTGAGGAGACCGACAGCATTGGTGAGAGAATCCCCACGAAGAGAGTTGGAACACACTAACTCAGCAAAGTTATCTGTTTTGTGTTGCGGAGTTGATTTGACCCCCCGCATTTCGTAAAGCTTGACCGGAATACCACGTTCTGCGATTTGGTAGGCTGCTTCCGAACCCGCCAATCCAGCACCGATAACATTGATATAAGATTGAGACACGACACTAATACCTCTTTGGGTATCAAAACACCCTTCTGGACTGTTTGACACCCACAAATCTTTCTAATTTTCTACTTGGTCCATTATACCAAAAAGCCAAGTAAAAAGACAGGGAGGCTTTTCCTTCCTGTCTAGACTTTAACTAATTATTTTCTTATAAACACAACCAAGCTGCTAAGAGGGCAGAGAGGATACTGAATAAGGACCCGATCAAGTAATACTCCGCAAAGGCTGGATTTTCCGAAATTTTATTGTAGCGAGCGATGGACTTGGCTGTAAAGACTAGACCGATCGAAGCAAATTGCCCATAGACGAGACAGGCGCCAATCACCAAACGCTCTAAAAAACCAATCATAGAACCAGCCCCAGTGATCGTATCCATTTTCTTCTTGCTGGTTGGTTGATACTTGGCAAACAGAATTTTAAAGGCAATATTGCTTGGTTTCCCAACTAGGAGGACATAAAAGATTAGATTTAAAATGTCCAAAGGCAGATAGGTCGAACCATTCTTCGCTCCTAAAAGGACTAGACAGCTAATGATGCTGATATGCAAGACTTGATCCAATGCAAAAATCCAGGCGGTTGGTAATTTCAATTGCTTCTGCACGATAGGTTTCAAGAAATCTATTGCGGCATGGCTTATTAAAACGACTAAGCAAATCCACCACAAGTCTAGATGAAAGAGCGAAACAATGAACAAAGGCAAAGCCACATACAGAATGTGAAGCCCGAGCACCTTCTTATCCTGATCCTTGCGATCCGCCATCTTCTGACTTTGAAAATAATAATCCGATAACAAATGACAAATCAACAAAAGAATCAAGTATGGATTCGTTACGATACTAGACAATCCGCTCATGGGCCTCTCCTTTCTCTAATCTTTGAATACAAGCTAGTGCTGCTGCTCGTCCCCGTAAATAAACACGAATACTACTACTCTTTAAGCGCTTGGACAGGGCACTTGGGTTAAGCCCCAGCGATTGGGCCAAATCTTGCTGACTAAAGTTTTCACTATAGACAGATCTCTTTAGCAGATTGAGCAGGATCTCTTCCTGACTCTCTCTCCAGCCCGAACGTATGGCCTCTCCAGAAGCGATGAGCGCATTCACCACTAAATCCTGGCTGTCATTACCGCTCAAAAAATAGATCTGGGTATTGCCATAATCATTTTTCTGATGGACCAGATTAATGGCTGCGCGTGCATTCCAATAGGCTGGTCCATCTGCACCGATACTTTGCAGAGGATCAATATCCGTTACAATCTCCCCGAGGCCAATGCCGAAACGAAGTTGAGTCGGTTTTAGTTCTGAACGCAAGGTATCGATAATTTGAAAAACGGGAGCCTCTACTTTCAAAAGGGCCTGAAACTCATCGCCCAAAGTTAAGGTAAAAGCCGATGCTAGGCAGTCTTTAAAAAGCTCATTGATCTTTTGAAGCGTTTTTTCTAACTGTTTTTGCAGGTCAAAACGTTCTTGTACGATTTTGGAATCAATCACATCTGCAATCAAAGCAAGATACATAAGCCCACCTCCTTGTGTCTATTATAACGAAAAAAACAAAAAATGTCTATTATAACAGACATTTATAAAAATTGCCGTTATAATAGACATTGAATCGTTTGAAAGCTTATTTCACTTTTTCTTCTTCGTAGTCGCCATTGCTACATACGACTTGTTTGCCGCCACCACGAACTTTTTTCTCAACTAAGTAGTGGCCACATTTTGGACAATCCCGACCGATCGGCTTATCCCAAGAGGTAAATTCACACTCTGGGTAGCGATTGCATCCATAGAAGATACGGTTGCGCTTGGTTTTGCGTTCGATGATTTGTCCCTGATGACACTCAGGACACTCCACGCCGATTTCTTTGACAATGGCCTGGGTATGACGACAATCTGGGAAATTGCTACAAGCATAGAACTTTCCAAAACGTCCTAATTTAATCACCATCGGGCTTCCACAAACTTCACAATCAAAACCAGCTGGTTCGTCTTTAATTTGGATTTTTTCCATCTCTTCTTCAGCCTTTGCGACCTCTTTAGAAAATGGTTTGTAGAAAGCATCGATGACCTTTTGCCACTCTTCCTTTCCAAGTTCGACATCATCGAGTTTCCCTTCCATCTCCGCTGTGAAGGTCACGTTGACAATATCTGGGAAGAATTCAACGATCAGTTTATTGACGATCTCCCCTAATTCTGTTGGTTCAAAGCGTTTGGCTACCAGCTTCACATAATAACGTTTTTGAATGGTCTCAATCGTCGGTGCATAGGTTGAAGGACGGCCAACACCGTTCTCTTCCAAGGTCTTAATCAAAGTCGCTTCAGAATATCGAGCAGGTGGTTGGGTAAAGTGTTGCTCAGGCTTGCTATTGACTTGCTTAACAATATCGCCTTCTACCATATCCGGCAACATCTTGTTCTTATCTGAGTCGTTATAAATAGCCAAATAACCATCAAACTTCACCTGGCTCCCATTTGCCGTATACTGAACCCCATTTTGACCTAAACGGACATTCATGGTATCAAAGACAGCTGCTGTCATTTGACTAGCTACAAAGCGGTTCCAAATCAATGTGTAGAGTTTTAATTGATCTTTGTCCAAGTATTTAGCAATGCTTTCAGGTGTATTGAAGACGCTGGATGGACGGATCGCCTCGTGGGCATCTTGGGCACCAGAAGCATTCTTCACACGGCTTCCATGCTTGGAATATTTCTCACCAAAGCGATCCACGATAAAGTTAGCCGCCTCATTTTGCGCAACTGGACTGATCCGTGTAGAATCAGTACGCATATAGGTAATCAAACCTTGAACACCAGAACCAATATTGATTCCTTCATACAACTGCTGGGCGACCATCATGGTCTTACGTGTACGGAAGTTGATCTTATTGGCAGCATCCATCTGCATGGAAGAGGTGGTGTATGGAAGTGGCGCATTCCGACGACGTTCTTTCTTTTCAACTTTTTCAACGGTAAAATCTTTGCCATCTAAGTGTTCAAGAACAGCTTTCACCTCTTCATTGGTGTTGAGCTTCATCTTCTTGCCATCAATCCCATAGAAGCTAGCTTGGAATTGCTTAGTCCCTTTTTTAAAGACACCATCAATGGTCCAGTATTCTTCCGGCTTGAAATCATTAATCTCATTTTCACGATCAATGATTAACTTGAGGGCAACTGATTGCACGCGCCCTGCAGAAAGTCCTTTTTTAACCTTTTTCCAAAGAATAGGCGAAATGGAATACCCTACAATCCGGTCCAAGACCCGACGTGCTTGTTGGGCATCGACCAAGTCCATATCGATTTGGCGCGGTTCTTTAAAGGCATTTTTAACAGCATCCTTGGTGATTTCGTTAAAGACCACACGGTTTTTTTCTTTGGCATCCAAGTTCAAAATATGCGCTAAATGCCAAGAAATAGCTTCTCCCTCGCGGTCCGGGTCACTTGCGAGAAAGACTTGTTTGGCTTTTTTAGCTTCTTTTTTCAAATCATTGATCAAGGGACCTTTTCCGCGAATATTGATATACTCCGGTTCATAGTTATTGTCGAAGTCGATCGACATCGTAGATTTTTTCAGGTCCCGAATGTGGCCAACACTGGCCATGACTTTGTAGTTACGACCAAGGTATTTCTCGATTGTTTTGGCCTTCGCAGGAGACTCCACAATCACCAAATTTTTCTTGGTTGTACTGCTTTTCTTTTTTGTTACCACGTTTTATCCCTCTGTATTGTATAAATCTCATTGAGTTTAATACATTTTAAGAAAGATGTCAACTAGGAACTTCTCCTATAGGAAAATCACAATTTGTATTTCAATTCATCAAGAATGTCCTGGCCTGAGGTGACAAGTTTTGCGCCTTCTTGAATCAGGTGATGGCAGCCTGCAGATTTACCATCTAAAATATTTCCTGGAATAGCAAAAACGTCTCGGCCTTCTTCCATAGCACGCTCACAAGTAATCAAACTCCCTGAACGGAGTCGAGCCTCTGCTACAATCACTGCCTGACAGAGACCTGCAATGATGCGATTTCTCTCAGGAAAATGAAACTTAAGAGGGGCCTGCCCTGGTCCATACTCACTCAAGATCAGATGGTGTTCCCCCATATGTGCCTGCAGTCTTTGATTGCTCTTAGGATAAGAGACATCCAGTCCTGTTCCAATCACTCCGATGGTCTTGCCACCATTGCGGATACTGGCATAATGAGCTGTCGCATCAATCCCCTTAGCAAGTCCACTAACAATGACCAGTTCATTTCCAAGTTCCTTAATTATCTTCTCTACAGAACGAACCCCTTCTCGCGTGGTCTCGCGAGCTCCAACAACTGCAATCTTCGGTTTGCTTAACAGTTGCAAATCCCCTTGGTAAAAAAGGAGTACAGGAGGATTGAAGATCTGTAGCAATTCCTCAGGGTATTCAGGATCAAAAATGGATAGAGATGGGAACCGTTCAAACTCCTTGTGTAAATGCTCTTCATCCAGCTGCCGGTATTTGTCTACAAAATGAATAATACTGCGACAGCGAGCGATCCTTGCTATCTCTTCTAAGCTTGGTAAGGCTTGGTCTTTCCTACAGTAGTCCAAAACTCTCAAGACTTGCTCATTTGATAAACCAGCTTCTTTTAATTTAAAGATTTCAAATTTCTCCATGGTCACCTTCTACTTCCTCTCACTTATTTATTCGAAAAAGAATGGAAAAAAAGCTCTATTTCTAGAACTTTTTTTGATATGTAGAAGAATAAAAGTAAGATGCGGCACCAATCAAGTTGCTTTCATTATGGAAGCGAGCCGCTTGGATCGGCAAGGCCTCAAATTGTTTATGCCCTTTTTGAGAGAGTAGGTTATGGTATTGTCGACTGATCTCATCGATCAGTAGCGGTTGGCTACTAATGCCCCCTCCAATTGTCACCTTCTCAAGCAGGAGCAATGATTGAAGATTAAAAATCAGAATAGCAATATCATGACAATACTCCCGAAACAAGGATTTCAGCTCCTCATGGCCTCCTTGATCAAGAGCCTTGAAAACGGCTATACCATCTGCCTTTTCTAGGTTTAAGATGTGACTAGCCTTCTCAACAAATTGAACAGCTGAACCGGTGTTTTCCAAAAGATTGGAAATACCTTGCAAAAAGAGTTCACGATGAAAGCGGCGATTTTCTGGTGTTCTTTCTGCCTTATCAATAGACCGAATGTATTCTGTCAGTTGCCATCCTCTCAATAGATCACCGTTAGAAAGAAGAGCAAGGCCGACTCCTGTCCCTAAGACCAAGGTCGCACCGCAAGAACAATCTTTTAGATTACCAAGCCTTGCTTCTGCTAGACCAGCGGCTTCTCCATCATTGAGAACAGTGACGGGTACTTGAAATGTTTGTTCGAGTCTACTTGCTAGAGGAATGCCGCGCAAATATGGAATGAGACCACCTCGAAAGACAAAGCCAAGGCTCTTTTGGATCTCACCGGGGCATGAAATGGCGATTCCCTCGATTTCTTCCCTTACGGGTGTAACGATTTCTTCTAATCCTTGCCAAAACTCCTCAATCGTAGGTGGTGTTGGGATCTTGTCTGTATGAACCAATTGATAGTCTGCGTCCATCAGACCGTACTTTATAAAGGTACCACCGATGTCGATAGTGAATAGCATAACCTAATCCTCACACATTGATTTGACGGGTTCAAACGAACGCCGATGGATAGGGGTCACTCCCAGCTGGTCGAGGCCAGCCAGATGCTTAGCTGTCCCATAGCCAGCGTTCTGTGCAAAATCATAACCCGGATATTCTCGATCAAAGTCTTCCATCATCTGATCCCGAGTCACCTTGGCTACAATAGAGGCAGCAGCAATGGATAAGGAGTTAGCATCCCCTTTGATGATACTAGTTTGGGAAATAGGAAGATCTAACTTCATAGCATCAATCAAAAGATGCTGGGGTTGAGGCTCTAGCTGACCAATGGCTTCCATCATGGCTAGCTTCGTAGCTTCATAGATATTAACCTGATCAATCACGTGATTGTCCTTGACGCCGACTCCGATCGCAATGGCGTTTTGGAGCACAGCCTCATAGATTTCCTTGTGTTTGGCTTTTGGAATCTTTTTACTATCGTTGAGCCCTGGAATCTTACAAGCTTTCGGCAAGATCACGGCAGCTGCAACAACTGGCCCTGCTAACGGGCCACGTCCCACTTCGTCTACTCCTGCAATGAGGTGAATCCCTTGAGTATAAAGTTCTTTTTCATAGGCTAGCATTTTTTCCAAACGCAAATCTTCGTCCACTTGTTTTTGGAGTTCGCGTTTTCGTTTGCTGATAGCCGCTTGAACGCCTGCTCGACCATCAAGGATCAACTCTTCAAATAAGGGATGATCTAGCTCGTCAATCATTGCCAAACGCTCTTTAACTTCTTTAATCGTTGACATCTATTTCACCTACGCGATCCAGCGTATACCGTCCCAATTTCCCATCGCGAACATCTTTGACAAAGAGTTGGTAAAAACGGTCGTAATCCTCTCGAAAGCCTAATTTCTGGGTCATCTCCATAATGATTTCAGGAGCTTCTTGTTCCAGATCCATTTGTTTAAAACGTTCTTGCAAAACAGCTGGATAATGCTCTTTAAAATAGTTAAGGCCAAAAATGGTCACTTCATCCATTGGAAGCAACTGATCCTTGATGGCGCCTGTTAAAGCAAGTTTTAAGGCCACTTCTTCATCTTCAAACTTGGGCCAGAGAATCCCTGGGGTATCCAAGATTTCAAGGTCTTTATTGGTTTTCAACCATTGTTGCCCCTTGGTCACCCCTGGTTTATTTCCAACAACAGCAATCTTTTTCCCCGCTAAGCGGTTCATCAGAGTTGATTTCCCGGCATTAGGAATCCCGATAATCATGGTCCGAAGGGTTTCAATCTGAATACCTCGTTCCTTCTGACGGGCAATTTTATCGGCCATCAAAGACTTAGCAGCATCTGTGACCTTCTTAACCGTAGATTGCTCTTTGGAGTTGATAGCCAAGGTTTTGATGCCTTGAGACTCAAAATAGTCCTGCCATTCTTTTGTTGCCACAGGATCTGCCAAGTCTACCTTGTTCAAAATCATTAATTTAGGCTTATCACCAACAATTTTGGTTAACATAGGATTTTGGCTTGATAGGGGCAAACGAGCATCTACCAGAACCGTCACAAAATCCACGAATTTTAAATTTTCTTGTACTTGTCTTCTAGCTTTGGACATGTGTCCAGGAAACCATTGAATAGTTGCCATGTTCTCCATTCCTTTCCAGTTCAATCTCTTCTATTATACCATGTTTTCTTGAATTCTCAGCCTTAAACGAGAATACAAAAAATGAAGCTACCTAGGTAACTTCATTTTTCTTCTATTCTGTCCAATTTATCAACGATTTCAATTGATTGTCCATTGTATAAGTATAGGTGTCGATATTTCTAGTAAAGTAGTTCTTCAAGTCATTCTCATCAGACATGCTTTGGAAATCGTACTTCTTAGCATTTTTCTCAAAGGTTTGAATGGTTTTTCCAGGTTTTTTATGAACGTTGGCTTTTCCATGGTTTTCGACCTGTTCAATAACCGCTATCTTGGAAATGACAAAATAACTTGTTTTTGATTTACCATAAGATGTATCGGTAATAGAGTATACATAGACCAATTGAGGGATTTTGGAATCAAATGTACCTCCCCAATCAACTCCATCTTTGATTGCCGCAAAAGCCATCCCTTCAAATTTTGGAAGGTCTTTATAATTGCGGTCAGCTGCATAAGCCTTTGCTGCATCCTCTACATTCTTAGAGATGGCTTCTTGTGTATCCTTATCCACTTTTGACAAGGAAGTCACATAAGCCCCTTCCTCAAAATCAGCCAAGGTGACCTTGTATTTCTTACTGTCTTTTCCTTTCTCAACAGTTTTACCTTGTTCTTTCAATGCATTTTTACCACTTTCATTGAGACGAATCTCAATTTCATCTCCAACTGCAATAGGATCATTACTTGATACTTCTTTACCGTTCAGATAATAATCAAATGGGAAGCCATAGTTAGCGGTTGCTTTTGCAATAATTTCTAGATCTTTTCCTTCAAATTGAGATGGTTTTGATAAACTTCCATTTGGAGAAATGCCCTTGATCTTTGGATAAAACCCTTTAAAGGGATCAATACCTACAAGCGGGATAAGATCCGCCTCCTTAGTTACAGATGTACCAGTAAAGTGAAGGCCAGGTATCATGTCTTCAAGATCATTTTTATCGTAAAGTAATTTGACCGTAATTTTATCATGATTATTTAGGTTCTTGCGATCTTTTACATCGATCAGTTCATCCCCTTTATAAACACTAAATTCTACTTTTGAAACTAGCTGATCGATATTGTAGTTTGAACTCTCAGTATTCAAGCCTTCCGCTTCTAACTTCTTCTTGATATCCCGGTCTAATTTTTCCTTGTTCAAACTAGGCGACTTCTCAACAATAGATCCTTCACCATCAGTTCCTTTAATTTCCAGATTCACATAATCTTCTAAATTAATGGTGTCACTGCTACCACGATTTAATAAGAAATAACTTGCAAGAGAAATTACAGTAAGAAGGGCAAAAATCCCTAGTAAAATTCCTATCATGTTTCTTTTGTTTTTTTTAGGTGCTGGGGATTGAGTTGGACTTGGCCCTAATTGCACTGTCTTTGGTTGAAACGCAACAGCTTTTGGTTCAGCTTGGGTAGCTACTTGAACTTTAGCTCCACACTTAGAACAAAATGCATCACCGGCATTAATAGGTGCCTGGCAATTGGTACAGTTTTTCATAAATCATCTCCTTATTGTTTATCGAGCGTCCTTACGGACAGAAGTCAATACGAGGGAAGTTGCGACTATAAATAGAGCGGCAAAAGCAAGCAAGGCTCCCCAATTTCCAAGAATCGCAAGTAGATCATAAGCATAGGTTCCTACCCCATCTTTTTGATAAACTTGCCAGTCAGTATGACCTTGAGACGGGACCATATTGTTCATGTTTGCAATCCGAAAGAAGGCAGTTGTTCCCCATCTCGTAATGGTCGCGTGTGAGATCCACACTAAAAATGGAATTTTTTCATCCAAGGATTGGAGAAAATTTGAAAACAGCAATTGAACCATCAATACTAGCGGCATGGCTGTCATCGCTTGAGATGATTTTTTTACAAAAGCTGAAATCAATAAGGCCAACATATCCGAAGTAAAGATGACTAAAAACAATGTGATCCCCAAAAGGAATATCTGGCTACCGTTTCCTTGGATACGTGGATAGCGCACAACAATGGTTCCAATCATTAAGATCGCTTCCGCAAAACAGAGAACCAACTCTGTCAGCACGCGCGCCGTCACATAGGAAGGCAAGGACAAGCCTTTAATTTGGTACTCAAACTTGATGACTTTACGCTCGTTACAAATACTGGTCACTGAATTAAAGAGACCAATCCAGAGTGCTGCAGAAATAAACATAATGGAAGAAGTTCTCGTAATATGGTATTTATCAAAAACTTCATTGGCATTAAAAGCGATCGAAATGATGAAAGGAAGAAGAATCGCTTCTAACACAAAAAACAGAGATTTTTTATTGAGAAGGAGTCGAAGGAATTTTCTAAAATAAATCGAGACTTGCTTCTTATCCAGCATGGCCACCTCTCCTTTCATTTTCAAACCATTGAACATATTGGTCAACAAGAGCTGCATTTTCAGCACCTGAAATTTTATGGACGATTTCTTCCAAACTCTGAGCAGCAAAAACTTTCAGCGCATTGTCTACGGAGCCAAAGTAACACAGTCTCCCACAGCCTTCCGAGCTCTTTCCGACCACCATGACCTTGTCAAAGAGATGACGAATACGATCGGGCGTATGCGTGATGACACATAAGATCTTTCCTTCATCTGTAATCTCTCTCAATGTGGTCATGACCTCCATGACCATGCTCCCATCAACACCGGAATCCGGTTCATCCATAAAGAGGATTTCAGGGCGCGTGATGTATTCCATGGCAATCGTGAGTTTTTTCTTTTGTCCGCCAGATAGAGAAGAACACTTGGATCCTTTGACAGATTCTAAATCCAGCTTTTTCAGAACAGATAGCACTTCTTCTTTACGAAGTTCAGGATTGTCTGCTAATTCAGATGGACCGTAGAGCTTTGCTGCATCTTCTAGATTCTTATAGACCGTGTCTTCCATTCGGTAATGCTCGTCAGGGGATTGAGGAGCCAGGGTGATGACCCCTTGTTTCTTCCCATCGTTTAACAAATCAACCCCATTAAAATAAGCACTGGTATTTGAATGAACAAGTCCTGTCACTGCTTCCATAAAGGTAGATTTTCCAGCACCTGATCCACCCAGAATTAAGATCATTTCCTTGGGTTTAAATTCCACCTGAATATCCTTGAGGATGGTTTTACGGTTTAAGAGAGTTCCGACTGTTACATCTTGAATAGCAATCGTTAGTGATGAATGAGAAAAGTTCTGACGATCCCTCGGTGAAACGGATGGGTCTGCAGTTGCTGCCTGAAGATCTTGGTAAATAATCTGATCTCCTAATTGGACAACCAACTGATTCGATAAGACTGCACAATCAATCCTAGCAAGCGAGGATAGATCCATCGGAAAAGCATCTTTTGCAATGGTCTTCCATTCTAGAGATTTCATTTCAACAATGATGAATTTTGAGCGAAAAACATGGCCGTCGGCGTCACAAAGATGGATAATGGAACGATGATTTAATATAACACGTTGATTTTTCGGATAGGTGACACCATCCACCTCGATCATCCCAGACAAACATTCAAGAAACCATTGACCGTTTAAAAAATGGAAAACAGCTTTAGAAGGGGACTGAAAATCATCAGCCAGATGCAAATCTGCCTGACTTCCTTGAGAAATACCATCAACGCTCAATCCATCAAAAAGTGGAATAGCTGTAAAATCCTGATTGAGATAGGTATAGATGGTTGGGTTTTGCATACATGTAAACCTTTCGAAATAAACTAATTGGCTAGACAGTCAAAACCACCCTATAAGGGTGGTTCAAAACGATAGCTCTACCTAGCGAGCACTACTCTAGCTTAGCGAATTTGCTCAAAATGCAAATGCACGGCGATGTGATCACCATAGCCGCTCCGTTCCAAATCACGTTGCAAGCGATAAGAAATGTAGTGTTCTGCAATGGTAATATAACCAGCACCAAGTAAGCGGTGCTCAACCATTGACTGGATCATGCTGATCGTCGCACGTTCCACTTTAGCTTCTTCCAAATCCATGGCAACTTTCTTGGTCACTTGCGCCAAGTTTTGGCGAAGATCATCCGTCAAGACATAAACTGTTTGTGCTGCCTTCAAAACAGCTTGATAGATTTTATCTGGGTCAAATTCTACAACTTCACCACTACGTTTAATGACTTCCATCTTATTCTCCTTGATTATCAATATACTTCTATTATCTTAATAAATAGGGGATTTGTCAAGAATCTAAGACATCAATAATCCGGGCGAAGAACTCCCGTAATGATCTCTTTAGTAGCATGGTAATCCCCATCTACTACAACCTTGATAATGCGCTTCGCTTCTTCTGCCGGTGCTGGCACCAATGGCAAACGGGTTGGCCCTGCTTCAAAGCCCATATAGTTTAAGACAGCTTTGACAGGAGCTGGACTCGGATATGAGAAGAGAGCGTTGACTTTAGGGATAAATTGACGTTGGATGGCTGCAGCCTTTTTAATATCATTGTGTTCAATGGCTTGGAACATCTCATGCATTTCATCTCCATTTGTATGAGAAGCCACTGAGATCACTCCATCTGCCCCAAGGTTCATCGCGTGGAAAGCATCCCCATCTTCCCCTGTATAGACGAGAAATTCTTCTGGCTTGTGTTCAATCAAATAGGCCATATTAGCCAGGGTTGTACACTCTTTGACCCCAATGATATTTGGGTGTTCTGCCAAACGAAGCATGGTTTCAGGCGTCATTTCCACAACCACGCGTCCAGGAATATTGTAGATAATAATCGGAAGATTAGATGCATCCGCAATCGCTTTAAAGTGTTGATACATTCCTTCTTGGGATGGTTTATTGTAGTAAGGGACGATAGCCAATCCTGCTGCAAAGCCACCAAAAGCATCCACTTCTTTAACGAACTCAATCGAGTCGCGGGTTTCATTGGTTCCGACACCAGCGATCAAAGGGACCCGTCCATTGACAATCTTTTGAACAGCCGCAAAGAGTTGTAATTCCTCATCGTGGGTCAGAGTTGGACTTTCTGCAGTCGTTCCAGCTAAGAGAATCCCATCTGTATGATGTGCCAAGAGGTGCTCGATCAAGGCAGGAAGAGCGTCAAAATTAATGGTTCCATCTTCATGGAAGGGAGTGATAAATGCAGTGATGATTTTACAATCTTTTAAATCATTATAAGACATAGAAAAACCTTTCTCTATATAAGAAAGAGGCTGGGGCATGCTTGCCTTTGCCTCATGATCTGTTCATAAAACAAGTTGATTCGCTAAAAAGATGAGAAAGAAATCAAACTCTTCGAGTTACTGATTTCTGTTTCGCTCTCTACTTCAACTCAAATTTCAATTCAGCTGTTGGACGTACGAGTCCACGTTCGTGAAGGGTTTCTGCGATTTGGACTGAGTTCCAAGCAGCTCCTTTAAGGAGGTTATCTGAAACAACCCACATGTGGATTCCTTTTTCAGCATCCAAGTCTTTACGAATCCGCCCAACGAAAGTATCGCGTGAACCGACCGCATTAACGGCTTGTGGGTAGATTTGGTGAGCAACATCGTCTTCAAGGACTGCACCTGGGAATTCTGCAATAGCAGCTTTCACTTCGTCAATTGGTGCCACTTCTTTTGTTTCAATGTAGACTGACTCTGAGTGAGCTGACAAGACTGGAATCCGCACACAAGTTGCTGAAACGGCAATGCTATCATTTTCCATGATTTTCTTAGTCTCGTTCGTCATCTTCATTTCTTCATAAGTATAGTCATTTTCTGTGAAGACGTCGATTTGTGGAAGAGCGTTGAAGGCGATTGGATAGTGTTTCTTATCTCCACCTGAAGGTAAGATTTCTGCTTTAACATCACGTGGATTAACTCCATCATTTAAGACTTCTTTCAACTCACGTTGGGTTTCAAGAATAGCTCCCATACCAGCACCTGAAACAGCTTGGTAAGTAGATACGATGATACGGTCCAAGCCCCATTTTTGACGGACTGGTTCAAGAGCTACCATCATTTGAATGGTTGAACAGTTTGGACAAGAGATGATTCCGTTATGAGCATCAAGAGCATGTGCATTCACTTCAGGAACAACCAATGGGACATCCGGATTTTGACGGAAATAAGAAGTGTTATCAACCACTACTGCGCCTGCTTTTACCGCATAAGGTGCATATTTGGCAGATGTTGAACCACCAGCTGAGAAGAGAGCAATATCAACCCCTTCAAAAGCATCTTCAGTCGTTTCTTCGATGGTCACGTCTTGCCCTTTAAATTGCAAGACTTTTCCTGCAGAACGTGCAGACGCAAGGTAGCGAATCTTATCGATTGGAAGAGTAGATTCTTCCAACATTATGATCATTTGAGCACCAACGGCACCTGTAGCACCGACAACAGCAACTGTGTATCCCATAGTAAATCCTCTTTCAAAATTTTCTAAAAATTGAGTATTTGTACTATTATACAATTTTTTGGCATAAATGAAAAGTACCAACAGTAGGAAAAAATCCTGATTCTAAGACCAGGATTTTTAATGGTTATTTATCATAAAAGATCTTTAATTCAGGTCATAGTTCAAATCACTTAAATCTTTCTTACCTTGTGTTTCTTCAGCAAGAAATGGAACTTGATGGATCCCCTTTACACCTGCTACGATAGACGCTGGAAAGGAAACAATTTCTTGATTGATGTGGCTGACATTACTGTTAACAATTCGCTTCGCTGCAGCAAGATCTTCATTTTCGTCAGCAATTTCCTTTTGTAAGGTCAAGAATTGGTTAGAAGACAAGAGCTCTGGATAGTTTTCACCGACTGCACGAATTTGTGCCAAGACATCATTTTGATTGGTAATAACTTGGTTGGATTCTTGGATAGATGCTCCTTGACGTAAAGCAACTAAATCAGTGAAAATCTGTTGTTCATGTTTGGCATAGGCTTTGGCTACTTTTAGCATTTCCGAAATGGTATCATAGCGTTTTACAAGGACGATATCAACGGTTCTCTTTGATTCTTCAATGGTCACTAGATAGCGATTGAGACGATTTCCTACACTAATAAACCAAATAGCCAATAGGGCAACAAATATGATTAAGCCGATAATGAGATTCATGATGCTTCTCCTTCAAAAATTGCTGTTATTTCTTTAATTAAAGCTAGTTCTCTGCATAATTTATGATATTCAGATACCAAAGATAGTTGATCAATATCTTCCGGTTTTTGGGGCGTCGGAAAGATATAGCGATCGGTATACAAAGAAATAAATAGTTTCTTGTCTTTCAAAAATACACACATGGCATTTTGAGAAATTTGTCGATCAAACCATTCTAACATCTTAGGGGTGAGAAATTTTCGGGCAGACAGTTCATCCGTGCAGTAAATATTGTAATTCTCGTTATTGCGAATATCCTCTGTTTCAATCTGAACTTCATCTCCTCTGGCTCCAGGATAAACCCCATTCACCTCCCTCTTAAAAAGAAAGGATTTCTTGGTTGGCACAACCCGAAGATGACCGGAGAAATTGATCGGTAGACATAAAGAGAACACTTGTCCAAGGAAATCTGTAACTTCTACATGTTCCGTCCTCGTATGTCCATTAGATGTCCGATAACGAGTCTCCGTATGATGGGCATAGAGATTTGACACCGTTAGCTCTTTGTCATCATGAAACGATAGTTCTTTGAAACATAGAAAATCAGTCGACCGAGGACATAAATGCGAGAGAGCTTCAGAAGGGATGGAACCGTCCTCTTTGATCGAAGCTCGAGGAAAAACTTCCTTTAATACAGGCGAAAGGATATCATCAAGATAGATCTCATCGTTCGAACGAATTCGATCCCCAAACAAGGCTTTTCGTTTTTTATATTGTGGCCAATAATACAAACCAACAACTAAAAGGATCAAAGGAATAGCTGCAAAACGCAATAAAATGAGAGACAGTATGGCGCAAATAATACCAAAGGATCGCAAAACATTCCACTTAAGATTGTTCTTCATCTGTTCTCGGATCAATCCGATGGCATCCTGAAATTGTTTAGAGTTTTCAAGCTCCTCAATTTTATGCGAATAGTCTGTAGATGCTGAATCATTAGACTGATAGAAATCTCCCAATCAACTCCACTCCTTTCTGACCTAGGCACTTTACTATATTATAACACCAACATAACTTTGTAGCAACTGTATTATAATAGTTTTCGGTTCTTTGAGGAAACAAAAAAATCCTGATCCGAAGACCAGGATTCGAGGCACCTTTCGGTGAGAACAGCAGGTTCACACAACTGTTCAAGGTCCGCTCCTGCGTTACAATTGAATGTAGACCTCCTCAGCGCAAAAGGCTCCAAAGGAGCCAATCGACTCATCGCATGAATCTAGTTTACCATGAACATCCACAAACTGTCAAGAAGGTAAGTACTTGCTTCCTTCCCGAATGCTTAATGGTGACAACTGATCTCGATAGCGGTCGATAAAGGCCCCTACCCAATCCGGATTGACCTTGGAATAGTTGCGTAAGCTCCAGCCAATTGCCTTATTTATAAAGAACTCGCTTTGACCTAGATTATTGAGGATCACTTTTTCTAACAAATCCGTATCTGTTTTTTCTTTCCTCATAAGCTGGTGATCAATGGCAATCCGCCTCAACCAAAAGTCCTGATCCCTACTCCAATCCAGCATAACCTGTTTGGTTTCTGGAAATGTGAAAGTAATCTCTCCGATGATGCGGTCCAACTGATCAATACTATCCCACCAGGACTTGGTTTGAGCCAATTCCTTTAGCTTTGGAAAATCTTCAGGTCTAAGCTCCTTCTTCTTTTTATCCAGATAATCCATAGCAATATATTGAAACTCACGGTAAGGTTGCTGCCAACACTCTTCCACAAAAGTCCAATCAATTGGATCCTTTATGAAGGGTTTAAAAAACTCTCTTTCAATCTTTTTGAGAATTGGTTTTTGAACGCCAAGAAAGCTGAATTTATTTTTCATATAAGCTTCCATTGCTGAGACTTTCGCTGGATCAGCTTGGTTTTCTAACAATTTCAAAAGAATTTTTGTATCCATATGATTCCTCCTTTTTTACATCAAAGGTCCAATCAAAGAAAAAAGATAGCCACCCAGACGATGAACCATAGGTATTTTTGATAAACTTTCTAAAGTGACTTCCTCTGAGAGAGCCTGGGTTTTCTCAAAATCTTCTTCAATCTTAAGCACTTCCAGATTTTTGTAGAGATAAACCCCATCTTCAAAATTTTGATAGAGGCTTCGGTAGTCTGTATTAATGGTTCCTACCACAGCTTGTTGGCTATCAGAAACATAAACCTTAGCATGGACAAAGCCTGGGGTATAACGGAAAATACGGACGCCAGCATCCAAGAGGGCTTTAAAATAGTTCGTCGCAATATCAAAGGCATACTGTTTATCTGGAATCCCTGGCATAATAATCCGAACATCTACTCCTCGTTTGGCCGCGAAAGTCATAGCTCTAACCAATTCGTCATCCAAGATCAGATACGGCGTCATGATGTGAACATAATCGGTCGATGTATTCAGTAAATGAAGATAAACATCCTCAGCCACCTTATGATAAGTCAATGGTGAATTGCCATAAGGAAGAACCAAGCCCTGGCTCTTTCTTTGTTGAGGTTTTTCTTGTAGATAGCGCTCCATATCCGCTTTGTCTTCTATTCCGGTCACTGTCCACATGGTCAAAAAGAGAGCTTTTAGCGTTTGAACTGCTGAACCATCTAATCGAAGGGCCGTATCCTTCCAATGACCAAAGCGTTCTAGTTTATTGACATACTCATCAGCGATATTAACGCCACCAGTATAAGCAACTTGACCATCAATTACTGTAATCTTTCGATGGTCTCGGTAATTGTAATAGGTTGATAGAATAGGCTTGACTGGTGAGAAGGCCTGAGCTTTAATGCCAACCTTGTGCAATCGCTCGATATAATCGTAGGACAAGGTAGTCATCTCATTCATCCCATCAAACATGACACGAACATCCAGACCTGCCTTGGCCTTCTCCTCTAAAATGGCTAAAATCTCACCCCACATGATACCTTCGTCAATGATGAAATATTCCATGAAGATATAACGCTCCGCCTTTTTCAAATCCTCCAACAAGGCTGGAAGCATGTCATCTCCAAGTGGAAAATAGGTAACCTCTGTGTCTCTGTAGATAGGAAACTGTGCTGGACTATGCTCCAAAAAATAAGCTAATCTCTGTAATTGGCGATCACTTTGGGATAAATAATCAGCAACTTCTGGATCGGTGCTTAGATAGTCGGATGCCTGCACTGTAGCATCCTCAAGCCGCTTCTTCAAGCGTCTCACACCCAACTCAGCTAACGAAAAGTAAAGCAGAGCCGTCCCAAAAATTGGAAAGAGGGCAATGATAATCACCCAGGACAATTTGGAACGAGAATCCATAGAACGATTGAGCAAGTAAAAGAAAGTAAAGACACTCAACAAGTGTTCCCATAAGATAATGGATGGAAAATGCTCTTGTAGGCTGAGATATGAAATGACAAGAAAGGCCAATTCCAGTAAGAAGAACAGGAGAATAGGAACCTTTCGGTTAAGTAGAATTTTAGCCCATCTGGAGGGCTTTTGGGGTAACAGTCTAGCACTGCTTACTTGAGTCATATAGGCTCCTTTCATGTAGGGGAGACCATCACAACTTTCCGATCTCTTTCAGTAATTTTATTAGTATCGTTTTATCCTATGCAAAAGGTAGGGATAATTAGCTATTGTGATTTACAAATGTCGTGATTTCTACTTTATTTTCCTAACAGGGCCGTCTATGGTCTTTTGCATCCAGACGATATCATGCCATTTGTTAAACTTATAGCCAATTTTTGGAAAATGAGCTACTTGGACATAGCCCCGTTTTTCATGCATGGAAATGCTCGCTTCGTTCGGAACTGCGATACAAGCCAGAAAGCGTAAGTAGCCTCGTGCTTGCAACTCCTCTTCTAAGGCCGTATAGAGGGCCGATCCAATCCCTTGTCCACGCGCCTCTTTGGCTAGATAAATAGACAATTCAGTGGTCCAATCATAGGCAGCGCGTGCATAATAAGTCGAGGCATAGGCATACCCCACAACTTTCCCATCCACTTCTGCAACCAAATAAGGAAATTGGGTCAGCGTTTTTGTGATGCGGCTTTCAAACTCCTGGACAGTCGGTACATCAACCTCAAAGGTAATGGCTGTCTCTGTCACATAAGGTTGGTAAATCGCTCGGATAGCTTCTGCATCGCTGAGCTGAACGGGTCGAATCATCATGGTGGCCTCCTAATTAGATTATACCTAGTATACCGATCTGCCTTCTCACTGTCAATGAAGAGAGGCAATGATCTAATAGTTTCATTTTTTGCAAAAGGATTTATATAGAAAAGAGGTTGAGAAATCCAGTCTCAACCTCTTTAGCTTATTCCGCTTTTTTATTTGAAAATTGGCTATTGTAGAGCTCATAGTAGAATCCTTTATCTGCTAACAAGGATTGGTGATTTCCTTGCTCGATGATTTGTCCATCTTTGAGGACAAGGATTTTATCTGCTTCTTGAATGGTGGACAAGCGGTGAGCAATGACAAAGCTAGTCCGCCCTTTCATCAAATTCTTCATCGCTTTTTGAATCAAGAGCTCTAAACGCGTATCCACAGAAGACGTCGCTTCATCCAAAATCAAGATTTTAGGATCCGCTAGGAGCGCACGCGCAATGGTTAGGAGTTGCTTTTGGCCTAGAGAAATATTGCTAGACTCCTGGTTCATTTCCATATTGTAACCACCAGGAAGCGTCCGGATAAAGTGATCGACATTGGCTGCTTTTGCGGCTTCAACAATTTCTTCATCCGTTGCCTCGAGGTTACCAAAGCGAAGGTTTTCTTTGATAGTTCCCTCATACAACCAAGCATCCTGAAGCACCATTCCAAATTGCTTGCGGTAATCTTGGCGAGACAGATGGCGAATATCATGACCATCCACTGTAATCGATCCTGCAGTCACATCGTAAAAGCGCATGAGCAAATTAATCAGGGTTGTTTTCCCCGCTCCAGTTGGTCCGACAATGGCTACCATTTCACCTGGTTTGACTTCTAGGTTGAAATCACGGATCAAGGGTTTGTCCGCTACATATTGGAAATCAACGTTTTTAAAGCTGACTTGCCCTGTCAAATCTCCAGAGAGGGTTTCTGTCACATCTGCTACTTCATCTGGCTCATCCATGACTTGGAAAATCCGGTCTAGAGACGATTTGGCACTTTGTAGCTGTCCTGCCAATTGGGTCAAGTTTTGAATCGGTTGGTTGATCTGCCAAACATATTGAACGAAGGCCTGCATATTCCCGACAGTCAAACGACCTGCTATCACTTGCAAGCCACCAAACAAAGCGATAATGAGATAAGTCAAATCTGAAATCCCATTTAAAATCGGCATCATTAAGCCGGAAATGAAATTAGCCTTGAATCCTACCTTTTGAAGGTGATGGGTAATATCATGAAACTCTTCCTGGGAAGATTTTTCCCGAACGTAGAGCTTAAGGACGTTAAAGCCTGTTAAATTTTCTTGCACAAAGCCGTTCATTGCCCCCAAAACATCTGCCTGCTCTTTAAAGTAAGGCTGAGATTTTTTCATGATAAATCGAGCACTGAAATAAGTGATCGGAATGGACAAAATGACCACTAGCCCCAGCTGAATGTTTAAGTACAAAACCATGCTGATGACAAAGAGCAAGGTAAAGATAGCGTTGACGATTTGTAAGAAGGACTGTTGCAAGGCATTCGAGACGGTTTCGACATCGCTAGTAAAACGTCCTAACAAATCACCAAACTGATGCCGGTCAAAATAGGAAACCGGAATGTGATTGATTTTATGAGACAAATCATTTCGCATGTCCTGAACGGTCTTTTGAACAGCATTAGTCATGAAATAGTTAGAATAATAAGATCCCAGCTCATAGAGGACCCCACGGAATAGATAGAGCGTCATAATGATCGCGATATAGGAGGTATTAAGATCAGCTCCCGCAAGACCTTTTGCCATATCCATGAGATTTTTTGTCAACTCAGTAATGGCAAGCCCCAAAACAAAGGGTTCGACAACACTCATGACGACACTCAGGATTTTTAAGAAAATGGACAAGCAAACTTCCAAGCGATAGGCTCTCAAATAAGTCCATAGTCTACTAAAACTGTTTTGTTCTTGTTTCATCTGCTTCTCCTTTCTATTCCTCTGTTAATGATGGACTATCGAGCTGCGAATTGGCAATTTCACGATAAATCTCATTGATTTCCATCAATTCATCGTGAGTACCTCGACCGACGATTTCCCCTTGGTCCAAGACAATAATTTGATCCGCATCCATAATGGTTCCCACGCGTTGCGCTACGATCAAGACGGTCGCATCTCCTGTAACTTCTTTGAGACGCTTGCGCAAAGTAGCATCCGTCTTGTAGTCCAAAGCAGAGAAGGAATCATCGAAAATAAAGATATCGGGATCTTTGACAACGGCACGAGCGATGGACAAGCGTTGTTTTTGACCACCTGAAAGGTTGCTACCACCTTCTGCCAAATGCGTATCAAAGCGCTCCTCACGACTGTCGATAAATTCCTTGGCTTGGGAAATTTCAGCCGCTTGTTCTAGTTCTTGTACAGAGGCATCTTCTTTCCCATAACGAAGGTTTTCAGCAATGGTTCCTGTAAAGAGCAAGGCCTTTTGTGGAATAAAACCAATCTTTTGGCGAAGGGCTTTCAGATTGTAGTCACGGACATCCACACCATCCACCAAAATCTTCCCAAGTGTTACATCATAGAATCGAGGAATCAACTGCACAAGTGAAGATTTTCCAGAACCGGTTGAGCCAATAAAGGCAATGGTTTCGCCAGGTTTGGCTTGAAAGGAAATATTATGGAGAACTGGACTCTCCGTCTCACCTGGATAAGCAAAGGTGACATTGTCAAATTCCAAATAGCCACGAGATGCTGTCTCTGTTACACCATTCTCATTTGGATCAATCGAAATGGGCATATCCATGATTTCCTTGAGACGCCGGCTAGAAACCGCAGTCCGAGGATACATGGTAAAGAGATTGGCTAAAAAGAGGAAAGATAAGAGCGCGTGGAAGCTATACTCAATAAAGGCAACCAGATCCCCAATTTTCAAACTACCGTCATGAAGAGGATCCAAAGCAAACCAGACAATCGCCACAATCATAGCAATGATGATCTGCACAAATAGGGGTTCTGTCAAACCAGTAAGTTTGAACAATTTATTCGAGTTTTCCGCGTAGACTTCATTTTCAGCCGCAAATTTATCCTCTTGGAATTCTTCACGGGCAAAGGCACGAATCACACGAAGTCCTGTCAAATTTTCACGGGCAAATTGATTAAGATGGTCCAGGGTCTTTTGTTGCTTCTCAGAAAGAGGACGTGTCTTAACTGCTACATACCAAACGACGACAGCAAGAAATGGTACAGATACTGCTACAATCCACGCTAGAGAAGGACTGGTCGTCAGAATCAAGAGAACACTGGAAACCATCATCAAGGGTGTGATGACCCCCATCTTCAACATAGAATCCGCAAACTGCATCAAAACAAAGGCATCTGAAGTCAAGCGAGTGACCAATGACGATACCCCAATTTGCTCATACTCGTGATGCGAGTACTCCTGTAACTTGGCATAGAGGTCATTGCGCATATCGCGGACCATGGTGGTCGTTAGCTGACCAACCGCGTAAGACAAGATAATCCGTCCCACAATCCCAAGCAAAATGATCGCAAACATGACCCAGCCCCAGAAATACAGCCGATCCACATCACGCGGGTTAATCCCCTCATCAATCATGCGAGCTAGAATCGTTGGCAAGCCCAAATTGACAATAACAAACAGGACCGCTGAAAATAGATTCAGAGCTAGCCACTTGGGATACTTTTTCAAGTAAGACCAAATATAAAGCATAGATGATTCTCCTTTTCCATAAATAATAACCTTGATCACACAGAAAAGAGGGAGCGAGACGAAATCATTTTCAAAGAAAATCATTCCTGCCCCAATCCCATCTGTAGTCTCATTTATTATATCAAACCAGTCATAAATGTAAAGCAAAAGAGAGTGGGACAGAAATCGGTAATTCGTTAGAATTCGATTTCGTCGTCCCACCTCCGCACAGTTGAGTAGGGCTGTAAAAGCTGATGAAACCAGCGTAGTAGAGCCCACTCAACCACTGCGTCTTGCTCGACAATCCAAAAATAATTGAGAGGCTAAGACTTTTGTCCCAGCCTCTCAGTCGCTTTATTTCGTGCGTTTGAGTTTAGCATTTTTAAGAATAACAAGATTCGCTTGGTCACTAGAACTTAATTTAGATAAATCAAATGTCAATTCATCACCTTTGATGTTGTATTTCAACTCCATATCACCATAAGAACGTTTTAATGATTTTTCCTTTTGATCAACTTTTAAATCCAATTTTAATGGTACTTCATTACCAGCCATCTTCTGAATAATTTTTAATTCCCCTTTTGAATCTTTAATAGTCAATTCAATGGTAACTTTCGCATCTTTCAACACTTCAGATTCTGAATCTTGCCCCATTAACTGATCTATATTCGTCTCCATTTTGTAGGTCCCATTATCACTTTTAGCACCACAAGCTACTAACAGAACAACTGCAAAAATAGCAACAATACCTAACATAAGGCGTTTAACATTTTTCATAATCAATCTCCTAATGTATTTTATAATCAGATTTTACCATTATTTTAATACTAATTCAAGATATTTAAAAAAAAGAAAAGAGCAGGTTTCCCCACTCTTCAGTCGCTTTATTTTGTGCGTTTGAGTTTAGCATTTTTAAGAATCATAAGATCCCCTTGGTTGCTATTACTTAACTTAGAAAGATCAAATGTCAAATAGTCACCATCGACCTTGTATGTAATCTTTTCTCCACTACCATCATTTGACGAGATTGTTTTCTCTTTTTGATTGATTTTGACATCATAAGATCGCTCATTCTTTTGACCAGCGACTTCACCCGCGATGCTGAGGGTTCCTTTAGAATCTTTGATCTTAATAGAAACTTCAAAATTAATAACGTTTCCAATAGACTCTAATTGACTACCTGATAAGCCTTGATCTTCAAGAATTTTCTTGAGTTCAGTTTTTGATGGTTTGTAGACATAAGTCCCATTATCACTTTTGGCACCACATGCCACCAAGAGGACGGCTGCAAAAACTGCAACGAAAGCTAAAAGAATACGTTTAATATTTTTCATAATCAATCTCCTAATGTATTTTATAATCAGATTTTACCACTATTTTAATACCGATTCAAGATGTTTTGAAGAAGAAAAAGAGCAGATACTCTCTGCCCTTCTCTTGTATTATTTTGTACGTTTGAATTTAGCGTTTTTGAACATTTCCAAAGCGGCTTCATGACCTGAACTCTTTTCACCAGATAAATCAAAAGTGAACACATCGCCTGAAACTTTGTATTTAACCTTTTCACCTTTACCTGTTTTAGATTGAAGAGTTTTCTTTTGTTGGTCAACTTTCATATCAAATGATTGGTCTGTTTTTTGTCCCATCATTTCACCTTTAATTTTAAGGCTACCTGTTTTATCTTTAATGGTCACTGAAACTTCCAATTTAACATTGTCGATCAATGCATCTACACTTGAACTTGGAGCACCTTGTTCTTCAAGGATCTCCTTCACTTCAGTTTTTGTTGGTTTGTAGACATAAGTCCCGTTATCACTTTTGGCACCACATGCCACCAAGAGGACTGCTGCAAAAACAGCTACTACAGCCAAAAGAATTCGTTTAAAGTTTTTCATAACTTCTCCTTTTTAGTTAGATTCACCCTATTATATCAACAATTCAGACACACGGCAATGAAAGTTTATAAATGTCATATTCTTGTAATATTTCTTGTATCAACAAAGAAATAGAATAAGGCGGAATTTAAATCCCGCCATGATTGCTTATTTAACTTTTTTGAACTTAGCAATTTTCATGTAGTTATTAAACATGTCTGTGTCACCCATCAAAGAATTCTTCACATCCTTAATCGTTAACACATTTCCTGAAACTTGATAAGTAATTTCCGCTTTCCCATACTCATTTTCTGAGACAAGAGTTTTAGCTTTTTGGTCTACTTCCAAATCAATCACTTGATTTACATTTTGACCACCTGCATTGGTGTCTACTTTCATCTCACCTTTCTTATCATTGATTGTAATCGAAATAGTGAATGAGTAATTATCACCTATCAAAGATTGAAATTCACTTGGCATAATATCTTTGATCTCATCCTTAGTAGGCTCAAACACGTAAGTCCCATTATCGCTTTTAGCGCCACATGCTACCAAAAGGACGGCTGCAAAGACAGCTACAACAGCTAACAAAAGACGTTTAAAATTTTTCATCATCTTCTCCTTTATGATATGATTTATAGCCATTATAGCAACAAATTAGCAACATCTCAAGGGAATATAGCAAATGTAACATCATTAAAACTGCACTATTTAGTAGGTTTAGAGAAAATAAAGAGAGCTACACATGTTAGCTTTATAAAAGCCCTCTATTCACATTCTATCATCATTATTTTCAACGACAAAAAAACCGAGGCCTAAACCTCGGTTTTCATTTTGTTTGGAAACTCTATTATTTAAGAGTAACTGAAGCTCCAGCTTCTTCCAATTTACCTTTGATTTCTTCAGCTTCAGCTGCAGCAACACCTTCTTTGATGACACCAGGTGCACCATCAACAAGTTCTTTAGCTTCTTTAAGACCAAGACCAGTGATTTCACGTACAACTTTGATAACGCCGACTTTCTTGTCGCCTGCAGATGTCAATTCGATATCGAATGAATCTTTAGCAGCACCTGCGTCAGCAGCACCAGCTGCAGCAACAGCTACAGGAGCAGCTGCAGTTACACCAAATTCTTCTTCGATAGCTTTTACAAGGTCGTTCAATTCAAGGATTGAAGCTTCTTTAATTTCAGCAATAATGTTTTCAATGTTCAATGCCATTGTTATTTCCTCCAAATAAGTTTTAATTTTATATTTTTATTTTTTTGTAGCTAGGCTACGCTGCGTAGCTTAAGATTAAGCTGCGTCTTCTTTGTTGTCTGCAACCGCTTTGACTGCAAGAGCAACGTTGCGCACTGGCGCTTGAAGTACAGAAAGGAGCATAGAAAGAAGTCCTTCGCGGTTTGGAAGAGTTGCAAGTGCAAGAATCTCTTCTTTAGATGCGACAGCGCCTTCGATTGCACCACCTTTGATTTCAAGTGCTTCAGCGTCTTTTGCAAAATCGTTCAAGATTTTCGCAGGTGCGATAACATCTTCGTTAGAAAATGCTACTGCAGAAGGTCCAACGAATACAGATGCAAGATCTTCAAGACCAGCTTTTTCAGCTGCACGACGCAAGATTGAGTTTTTGATAACTTTAAACTCAACTTCGCTTCCGCGAAGGTTGCGACGGAGAACTGTATCTTGCTCAACTGTCAAACCGCGAGAATCTACAACGACGATTGATGCAGCAGCTTTCATTTTTTCAGCTACCACGTCAACAAGTTCCGCTTTTTTAGCAATAATTGCTTCACTCATTAGTGTGTTCACCTCCGTAATTATTTTGCTTGGGGAATTTTTCCAAAAGAAAAACGCGCCCAAACCTAGACACGAAAGTACAATACGCTTCTTTTAATTGATACGTTTTGTCCTCGGTAGGATCTTTATGAGTCGAGCTCCCCTACTGTCTTAGGCAGTTTTTTCAAACCGTAGATTAGTTTATCATATATAAAAAAAGAATGCAAGTACTTTTGCAAACTTTTTTTATATTTTTTAATCGTTATAAAGACTCTTGATATTATTCAACCAAGCATAGGCTAGTCCCATTAGAACTCCTCCTCCTACCCAGTTGGCAAAGAAGGTCACGCTATAATGACGTAAAATATTTAAAAACTCAAAATGTGGTAATTGGCTAGAAACTGGATTTAAGCTTAATAATGAGAAAGAAGCAAAGTTTGCAGCCAAGTGTTCATTGGTCATAAAGACAAACATATAGATAGCAGAGAGTGCTAAGAGCACCTTCGCTGTTTCATCTTTGAAATATAGATAAGAAAGAATAGCAATATTTACAAAGATATTGGCAATAACTCCTTCAAAGAAAACCACTTGATTGCTTCGTTGGAGTTTATTTTCTGCTACCGTGGCTAGGAAACCTTTTGGATCGACATGAGCAAAGGCTGTTGTCTGATTGAAAAGAAAAGCCACGATTAAAGCACCAATTAAATTAAAGAAGGTACAATAAAGAAGAATTTCCAGTGCTTTCTTCCAATTAATTTTCTTTAGATAGGTCCCCGCCGTCAAATACATCATATTTGAGGTGGTTAATTCCGCATTTAAGAATAAGAGGTATACCAAACCCCAGGCAAAGATGAATGGAAATAGAAAACGACCAGATCCAGGTACAAAGGTATTTAATAAGTCAGCTGCAACTGATCCGACCGCCGTACTTAAAGTAAGAAATCCTCCAGCAAAAATAGAACGGACTGCATAGCGCGTTTTAGATTTCTGATAGAGATCCTCTTTCTTATTACACGCCGCTCCAACTTTTTGAATAAAATTAGATTCAGACATACTATTCTCCTTATATAATGTTTGTGAACAAAATCATTATATCATAGAGAGAAAAGTTTGAAAAGGTTTTCAGGAAGAATTCTTAACTTTTCATCATATACGTTTTATATCGAATATCGCTGTGTGCTAAAAACAAATAAAAAACAGGCATCTGCCTGTTTTAGTTTTAATAATTCAAACGGTTCGCCCAAGCGATATCCAAATTCAAGATTTCTTGTGAAGTGAACTGTTGACGATATGGATTGTATACCGAACCTGTAATACCACCTTGAACATTTGGTGAATCGTATTGAGTCAAATTATAAGTTTCAATGATGTTATTAAGTTTTGCATAGTAGCTTGTGTCTGTCGCATAAACACCTGTCAAAGCTGCTGTTGCATCTTGATAACTAGAGGTGTTGCTCTTCCATGCACCTGCAAAATGTCCTTGTTTCAAAACAGCTACATAGTCTTGCAATGATTCATAGTAAGATGGGTAAGAACGAAAAGCATCATTAATCGTATAGGCATTTCCAGCACCGTCATCTTCCCAAGTTTGCATTACTGCAGATTGACCAGCATAACTTCCTTTAATACCGAAAAGGTTGTAATGTGGATAAGAAGACAAGCCAGACTGACCTGATCCACTTTCAAGAATAGCTTGTGCGATCATAACGGAAGCATAAAGGTCGTTCTCTTGACCGAGCTGACGAGCTGACTCACCAATTTGTGAGATGAAAGCTTCAGTAGGGTCTGAATAAGCTTGGTAAGTTCCGTCATTAGCGCCAACTGATGTGACGTGCTCGCTCATAGCAGCAGCAAATGTCCCCACTGCCAATACAGAAACGAACAAACCAAATAATTTCGTTTTATTCCGTATTTTCTTCTTCATAATACAATTTATCTCCAATTAATTTTTTATCATCTTTTATCTTTATAGAGATTATACCATATAAATAGAAGAAAACAAAGGCACTTATATTACACTTGTATTACAATTGCGAGATAAATCCAAAACAAAAATGACATTTTCATGTCATTTCAATTTATTTCGTAAAACGCATTTTCTAAAATAGCATCCCATGACTTCTCTAGTCCTTCCCTGGTTACAGAAGAAAAGACAATAAAGGTGTCAGCAGGATCGAAATCTAGTTTTTTCTTGATGATCGATTCATGTTTGTTCCATTTTCCACGTGGAATCTTATCTGCCTTGGTAGCAACTAAGATCACAGGAATCTCATAATATTTTAAGAACTCATACATCTGAACATCATCTGCTGAAGGTTCGTGGCGAAAATCGACTAGGCTAACGACTGCTTTTAAGTTTTCGCGACTAGTGAGGTATTCTTCAATCATCCGCCCCCACTTCTCGCGCTCTTTTTTTGAAACACGTGCATAGCCATAACCAGGTACGTCTACCAAACGGAGTTTATCATCGATATTGAAGAAATTGAGCAATTGAGTTTTTCCTGGTTTTCCAGATGTTCTGGCCAGGTTTTTTCGATTTAAGAGAGTATTAATAAAAGAAGACTTGCCGACATTGGATCGACCGGCAAGTGCAACTTCTGGAATCTCATCTTGAGGATAATGGCTCTTATTTGCAGCGCTTAAGAGGATATCCGCATTATGTGTGTTAATTTCCATATTTTATCTTTCTAGGCTGTTTCAAGAATTGGTTTTTCAGTTCCATCTACAGCTTCTTTTGTGATTCGAACAAGTTTGACATCTTCTTGACTTGGAATTTCAAACATGACATCCATCATCGTTTCTTCGATAATCGAACGAAGTCCACGAGCTCCTGTTTTTCTTTCGATGGCTTTATTAGCAATCTCTTGAAGGGCTTCATCATCGAATTCCAATTCAACATTATCATAAGAAAGCAATGTTTGGTATTGTTTTACCAAGGCATTGCGTGGCTCTTTTAGAATACGGACAAGGTCGTCAACTGTCAATTGCTCAAGAGCGGCAAAGACTGGAAGACGTCCGATCAATTCTGGGATAATACCGAATTTTTGAATATCTTCTGCCACGATTTCTTGCATGTAAGAGCTTGATTCATCAATGGCTTTATTGTTCTTACCAAAACCGATGACTTTTTCACCGAGACGTTGCTTAACAATTTCTTCGATCCCGTCAAAAGCTCCACCTACAATGAAGAGAATATTCTTGGTATCCACTTGGATCATCTCTTGTTGTGGGTGTTTGCGTCCCCCTTGAGGTGGGACACTAGCGACGGTTCCTTCGATGATCTTCAAGAGGGCTTGTTGTACCCCTTCACCAGAAACGTCACGTGTGATAGAGACATTTTCACTTTTCTTAGCGATCTTATCAATTTCATCGACATAGATAATTCCTCGTTCAGCACGCTCGATGTTAAAATCAGCCGCCTGAAGAAGTTTCAAGAGAATGTTTTCAACGTCTTCTCCTACATAACCAGCTTCTGTCAAGGCTGTTGCATCTGCAATGGCAAATGGGACATTCAAGCTACGTGCTAAGGTTTGGGCTAAGAAAGTCTTACCTGAACCAGTAGGACCAATCATGAGGATGTTTGATTTTTGCAATTCAACATCTGTCTCGTCTTCGCGCGTATCGTGGAAGTTGATGCGTTTGTAGTGGTTGTATACTGCTACAGCAAGAGCACGTTTGGCACGATCTTGACCGATCACATAGTGGTTCAAAATATTGAGCAATTCGATTGGTTTTGGAACTTCACTAAGATCTGCAAGAACTTCTTCTGCTAGCTCCTCACGGATAATTTCTTGTGCTAACTCAACACATTCATTACAGATAAACGCGTTGTTTCCTGCAATGATTTTTTGGACTTCATCTTGACTCTTTCCGCAAAATGAACAATAAACCATCATATCATTATTTTGATTCGTTGGCATGTATTTCCTCTTTCTGTCATTTTCTGTTTCTATTTAGTTTAAAATAAGGTCATGTAAAAGGCGTGAATGGAATTCACAAGATTGGTAAAAGCATTTAGTAAGAATAAAATAGCGAGGCCAAACCGTTTTTTACGAAAGGTTTGTAAGGCACAAATCAAACAGATGACACATAGGACAGCTGTAAAAAAACCAAAGACACTTCGCTCCATTAGTCTAAATCCTTTCTCTTATAATAGTTGACCGTAAAATCATATGGGTTCTTCTCATCTTTCGGATGATGAACTTGACGGACTATTTCATAGTGGCTCTCTTCAAATCTCGGTGCCAATGTATCGCCATCAATATCCGCATGAATCATGGTCTGGATCAACTCTTCTAACTGGTCTGAGAAGAGCCTTAAAATCTGACTGCCACCGATAATATAAAGATTTTTCTCTTGGTTCTGGTACCACTCCAAGACTTCTTCTTTGCTGTGCATGACGAGTACAGCATCGTTTTCAGGATCATAGGCTTGATCTTGCGTTAAGATAATGCTGGTCCGACCTGGTAGAACCCGTTTTTTCATACCATCAAAGGTCACTCTTCCCATGAGAATCGCTTGCCCCATGGTTGTTTCTTTGAAATGCTGAAGCTCAGCAGGCAGATGCCAAGGCATCACTTGGTCCTTTCCAATAATGCCATTTTCAGTTTGAGCCCAGATACCAATTATCTTTTTCATTCTCTCATCCTTTACACTGATACTTCTATTTTATCAAATTTTCTTATAAAAGACAGATTTCAACTATCTAGTTTGGAGGATATTTTTTTAAATACAAACAGAAAAAACCGCGAGATTTTCGCGGTTTTTCTTAGCCACAAGTTAGCTTAGTCTTCTTTTTTGCGTTTTGCAAATCCGAATAATGAGAGACCTGCTAAAGCACTAAAGATTGCAAGACCAGCAGTAGAAGATTCTTTTGTTCCCGTGTTTGGAAGTTGTGCAGTTGGATTTTGTGGATCGATATACTTCACTTCTTCTTTCGTTTCTGGAACGACAGGAATCGTTGGTTCTTCTGGTTTTGGTTGTGGAGTAGGTTGTGGTTGTGGTTCTGGTGTTGGTTGCGGTTGTGGCTCTGGTGTCGGAGTTGGATCCGGCATTGGAGTTGGTGTCACAGTCTTCTTGTAGATATGTTGAGTGTTTCCATCTTTATCTACAACAGTCTTCACGAAGTCATAACCTGGGATATCCTTCTTCGGTTGCTCCCCATCTTCTGTTGGGTTACCTGGGATTGGATCCCCATTTTCGTCTACATATGAAGTTGTAACTTTTTCATAGACGTGTTCAGTATCACCATTAGGCAATTTCTTCGTTTCCACAAAGCGGTAACCTGGAATTTCAGCTTTTGGTTCTTCGCCATCAACTGCAGGATATCCTGGGATTTCCTTACCTTCTTTATCAACAAACTTAGTGATTGGAAGGACAGTTGGTGTGTAAGTTGCAGAAGCTTTGGTTCCGTTCACATCTTCGCGAACCACTGTTACAGCTGGTGCAGTTCCAGTGAATTCAGGTTCTGGTGTGAAGGTTACGGTTCCGTCTGCTGCTACAGTGTATGTACCAACACCTGGAATTGTCTTCGTAGTTGAACCATCTTCAAATGTTGCTGGAACTTTGTCATTCATTGGTACACGGCTATCACCTTCTGTGAAGGTTGGTTTGCCTGTTTGGGTTTGACCCTTCTTACCAATTGAAGTAACTGATTCTGCAGTTGGTGTAACTGGTGTTACTGTTGGTGTGTAAGTAGCGGTTATTGGTGTACCGTTCTTATCAACACGTTTCACGGTTACGCCTGTACCTGTTCCTGTGAATGATTTTTCTGGTACAAAGGTTACGGTTCCGTCTGGAGAAACGGTGTAAGTTCCTTCTCCTGGAATAACTTTAGTAGTTGATCCATCTTCAAAGGTTGCAGGCACATCATCATCCATTGGTACACTTGGGTTACCAGGCGTGAAGCTTGGTTTACCTGTTTGGGTTTGACCTTGGATATCTGTAGATGTTGCAGGATCAGCTGTTGGTGTAACAGGCGTTACGGTTGGTGTGTAAGTTGCGGAAGCTTTTGTTCCGTTCTTATCTTCACGAACCACAGTTACAGCTGGTGCAGTTCCGACGAATGATTTTTCAGGTACAAATGTCACTGTTCCGTCTGGGGCTACAGTATAAGTACCAACACCTTCAACTGTCTTCGTAGTTGAACCATCGTCAAATGTTGCTGGAACATCGTCGTTCATTGGTACACGGCTGTCGCCTTCAGTAAATACAGGTTTACCTGTTTGAGTTGCACCTTGCACATCAGTAGATACTGCTGGACTTGCAGTTGGTGTAACAGGCGTTACGGTTGGTGTGTA
>NZ_KV812857.1:55995-134701 GCF_001813525.1 Streptococcus sp. HMSC065C01
GTTGAACCATCGTCAAATGTTGCTGGAACATCATCGTTCATTGGTACACGGCTGTCACCTTCAGTAAATACAGGTTTACCAGTTTGTGTTGCACCTTGCACATCAGTAGATACTGCTGAAGTTGCAGTTGGTGTAACAGGTGTTACAGTTGGTGTGTAAGTTGCAGTAACTGGAGTACCGTTCTTATCAACACGTTTCACTGTTACGCCTGTACCTGTTCCTGTGAATGATTTTTCTGGTACGAAGGTTACGGTTCCGTCCGGAGCAACTGTGTAAGTTCCTTCTCCTGGAATAACTTTTGTTGTTGAACCATCTTCAAAGGTAGCTGGTACATCATCATCCATTGGGATTGCAGGGTTACCAGGTGTGAAGCTTGGTGTACCTGTTTGTGTTTTACCTTGGATATCTGTCGATGTTGCAGGATCAGCAGTTGGTACAACTGGAGTGATCTTCGGTGTGTAAGTTGTCTCAGCAACTGTTCCGTTTGTATCTTTACCTTGAACCTTAACTGGAACAACATCACCTGAGTAAGATTTATCCGTTGGTGTGAAGGTCACAACACCTGTTTCTTTATCAACAGTGAAGGTACCGATCACATCACCTGCTGGTGATTTAGCAACTACAGATTCTGCTGGCTGACCATTTTCGTCTAGAAGAGTAATGGTATCCTTGTCGATTGGTGCAACTGGGTCACCTTCAGTGAAGGTTACAGTTCCAGTTTGAACCACACCTTGAGGAGCTTCTGATTCAGCTGGACTTGCTGTTGGTGTTACCGGTGTCACAGTTGGTGTGTACTTAGCAGTAACTGGAGTACCGTTCTTATCGACACGTTTCACCGTTACGCCTGTACCTTCTCCTGTGAATGATTTTTCTGGAACAAAGGTTACGGTTCCGTCTGGAGCAACAGTGTAAGTTCCTTCACCAGGAATAGTCTTGGTTGTTGAGCCATCTTCAAATGTTGCAGGTGTATCATCATCCATTGGAACATTTGGATTACCTGGTGTGAAGGTTGGTGTACCTGTTTGCGTTTGACCTTGTTTGTCAGTAGATGTTGTATCTTCTGCAGTTGGTGTAACTGGTGTTACGGTTGGTGTATAAGTCGCAGAAGCTTTTGTTCCGTTCTTATCTTCACGAACCACTGTTACGGCTGGTGCAGTTCCAACGAATGATTTTTCTGGTACAAAGGTTACTGTACCGTCTGCTGCTACCGTGTATGTACCAACACCATCTACAGTCTTCGTAGTTGATCCATCATCGAAGGTTGCTGGAACATCATCGTTCATAGGTACACGGCTGTCACCTTCGGTGAATTTAGGTTTACCAGTTTGAGTTGCACCTTGGATATCTGTTGATTCAGCTGGTGTTGCTGTTGGTGTTACTGGTGTCACAGTTGGTGTGTACTTAGCTGTGATTTCAGTACCGTTCTTATCCACGCGTTTCACTGTTACGCCTGTAGCAGTTCCAGTGAATGATTTTTCTGGTACGAAGGTTACGGTTCCATCTGGAGCAACAGTATATGTTCCTTCACCATCTACTGTCTTAGTGGTTGAGCCATCTTCGAAGGTAGCTGGAGTATCTTCATCGATTGGAACATTTGGATTGCCTTCCGTGAAGGTTGGTTTACCAGATTGTGTTTGACCTTGAATATCTGTCGATGTAGCATCTTCAGAAGTTGGAACAACCGGAGTAATCTTCGGTGTATAAGTTGTTTCAACTGTAGTTCCATTTGCATCAGCTGCTTGAACCTTAACTGGGACAACATCCCCTGAATAAGATTTATCTGTTGGTGTGAAAGTAACTACACCTGTATCTTTATCAACTGTGTATGTACCGATCACATCACCTGCTGGTGATTTCGCTTCTACTGATGCTGCTGGTTGACCATTTTCATCAAGAAGAGTAATCGAATCCTTGTTAATTGGAGCTACTTCATCACCTTCAGTGAAGGTTACAGTGCCAGTTTGAACAAGACCTTGAGGTCCAGTAGATTCAGCTGGTGTTGCAGTTGGAGTTACTGGAGTTACAGTTGGTGTGTATGTTGCAGAAGCTTTAGTTCCGTTCTTATCTTCACGAACAACTGTTACGGCTGGTGCTTTACCTGTGAATGATTTTTCAGGAACAAAGGTTACAGTTCCGTCTGCTGCTACTGTGTAAGTACCAACGCCATCAACTGTCTTAGTTGTTGAACCATCATCGAAGGTTGCTGGAACATCATCGTTCATTGGCACACGGCTGTTGCCTTCAGTAAATACAGGCTTACCTGTTTGAGTTTGACCCTGTTTACCAGTTGTTTCAACTGGTGTCGCAGTAGGTGTTACTGGAGTTACATTTGGTGTGTAAGTTGCAGAAGCTTTTGTTCCATTCTTATCTTCACGAACAACAGTTACGGCTGGTGCTTTACCTGTGAATGATTTCTCAGGGACAAAGGTTACAGTTCCGTCTGCTGCTACTGTGTATGTACCAACACCTTCAACTGTCTTCGTAGTTGAACCATCGTCAAATGTTGCTGGAACATCTTCATTGATTTCTACTGTTTTCTCAACGCCATCAACTGTTACTGTTCCACCCTTGAATTCAGGTTTACCTGTTTGAGTAGCCCCTTGAATATCCGTTGTTTCAGCTGGTGTAGCTGTTGGAGTTACTGGAACAATTTCAGGTGTGTAGGTTGTATCAACCTTGATGCCGTTTGAGCTTTCAGCTTGAACCTTAACAGGTGTTACTTTACCTGTATAAGATTTGTCAGTTGGTGTGAAGGTTACTTGTCCAGTTGGCTGTATCGCCAAAGTCTAACCAAGAAATTTGGCTGGCCAAGTCTGCAGCTTTGATATTTGTTGTAAAGCCTGGTTTTTCTACCTTTGGAGTTGAAGTTGCATCGACAACATCATCCCCAATCAAGTTTGGATCATTAGCATCACCCAATGCACGACGACTACGTTTTTTACCAGAAGTTTGGGCTGTCTCTTCTGTTGCTACTGTATTGTTAGTTGTTACACCTTGTCCAGATGAAAGAGTTGTTGCTTCTTTTTTATCTGCAGTTGTTGAAGCTGCTTCTGGCGCCTTGTTTTCTGGCGTAGCTGCTTTTAGGCTTGGTGCAGTTGATGTTGCTGGTGCAGTTGAGGCAGCGGATGCTGCTGTGCTTGTGCTACTTGCTTCACTAGTTGAAGCAGGTGCTGTTGAAGTTGATGCTGCAGTAACAGTCGGCTTTGCTTCATACGTTGTGGGTGCTGTACTAGTTGTTTCAGCTGTTGATGCTGCTGAAGTAGCTGTTGAAGTTGCGGGCGCTTCTGACGCTGTTGCAACTGCTGCTACATTTTCACTTGTCGTAGCTGTCTTTTCTTCTGCGGCTGCACTTGCGGCTGTCCCAACCATGACAAGTGTCCCCAAAAGTACTGAGCAAACACCCACATTCAATTTACGAATTGAGAATCTGCTAATACGATCATTAAATAAGTCTTTCCCCATCTAATGGACCTCCATATTTATCTATAAATTAACATTCTATTTAAATTTGTTTAGTTTTTCCAAACCTTATCTATTTTAACAAAATCCGAACAATATTCAAAATGTTTTGACTCAAAAATGAGTAAAAATTTTTAGCTAAAATTATTTTAAATCTAAAAGGATTTCACCCATAGATAAGGGCATCAAAAACTTGATTTATCACTAAATCGCAAGATCAAACTTCAACTGTGGCTTTACTGGATCATAATCGACCAACTCAAAATCTTCTGGTTTGATGTCAAAGAAATTGGTCCCGTCTGGCACATTCAAGACCAAGCGCGGTTGGCAATCAGATGGCTCGCGACGGAGCAATTCTTCTGCTTGTTCAAATTGGTTGTCATAGATATGAAGGTTGTTAATGAAATAAAAGAACTTCCCAACCTTCCAGCCAAAGTGCTTGGCAATCATCATCTGTAGGGCTACATATTGCATGGCATTGATATGGTGGGCCACCAACATATCATTCGAACGCTGGGTCAGGGTCGCATCTAAATAGATCTCTCCATCCACGCGCCGTACGTCAAACATAGTCTGAAAAGCACAGGGCAAGAGTCCGTCCGTCTCCTCAAAGGCTTCATAATCCCAGAGGGAAATGATATTGCGGCGATTCCAAGGATTAGCCTCTAATTGCTTGAGGATCTTATTCGTAATGTCATGCTTTTTGACGACAGCTCCGTAGCGCTGTCCGATCGTCCGGCTATCTTTCACTTCCCAGTCATTCCAGTAGTGGACATTGTACTTGTCTTCTAAAAGGTCCAAGCTATTCGACTGATCTTGGTAGATCCAGAGCATCTCTTTGATGGCTGATTTAATCGCGATGGGACGAAGGGTCGTGATAGGGAACTCACCTTTTGCGAGATCGAATTCCATAAAGGCTCCCGTGATGTACTTGGAGTTGGCCGTTCTACCGTCCTTGTACTTGGGACGGGCTTGCTCTGACCAGACCCCTTCTTCCATGATCTTTCGAATGTTTTCTTTAAAAATTGTATCTGCTTTTGTCATATACTCTCCTTGAATCCAGTATTGTCTTCATTATATCACAGGAGACAGAAAAAAAGGAGATCCCAGCACGAGCCAGATCTCCATTTCATCTTATTATAATACAAGGGATGCAGCACCGATCACACCGGCGTCATTTCCCAAAGTAGCAAGCGCCAATTGAGTAGATTCACGCACTTGTGGGAATGAGTTTTCTTCAAAGACCTTGCGCACACCATCCAAGAGGAAGTCTCCAGCAGCGGAAACCCCACCACCGATAACGATCTTAGATGGGTTCAAGGTTGAACCGATGTTGGCAGCAGCAAGACCAAGGTAACGTGAGAAGTTCTTGTAGACGATCAAAGCAAGAGCATCGCCTTCTTTTGCCAGGTCAAAGACCGTTTTAGCCGTTACTTCTTCTCCGTTGTCGATCAAAACTTTCAATTGAGAGTCCCCTTCGTACTCATCAGCATAACGACGAGTCAAGTTGACGATCCCAGTTGCTGAGGCAACCGTTTCAAGACAGCCTTTTTTACCACAGGTACATTGGATTGGATCATCAAAGTCAACAGTAATGTGACCAAGCTCACCAGCAGCTCCACGTACACCGTGCAAGAGACGACCTTCAGCGACGATCCCACCGCCGACACCTGTTCCAAGTGTCATGAAGACAACATCTGGTTGGTTTTCACCAGCCCCTTTCCAACGTTCACCCAAAGCAGCAACATTGGCATCATTATCGATAAAGAATGGAATATGAAGGGCGCTTTCGATCTTTTCCTTGACTGGTTGAAGCGTCTTCCAGTTCAAGTTGTAGGCACCGATAACTGTACCTTTTTCACGGTCAACGACACCAGGTGAACCCATTCCAATTCCTTGGAACTCAGAAGCATCAAGCCCAAGCATTTTCAAACGATGCGCGATGGATTCGATCATCTCATCTACGATATGGCTACCTTCATCCAAGATATTTGTTTTAATAGACCATTTTTCTTGAACTTCCCCATCTAAAGTGAGGATAGCAAACTTGATGGAAGTTCCCCCAAGGTCAATCCCAATAATTTTTTTAGACATCTGTAACTCCTTTCAAACTTGTAAACACTTACAGATCTATTATATCAGACTTTTTATCAAACGCAAAGGTTTGCACGTAACTTTTCTTAACTTTTTAACAAGAGACCGAAGGATTGAAATCCTAGAATGAGGAAAATCAAACCAATAATATTTAATAGAAAGACGCTAATCGAGAGCGGACTAACGATTAGGAATAAACCGATGAAAAGCTGTAGCAAGGCAAAGAAGATATAACGCTTGGACAGTTCCTCAACCTTCCTAGAGTAGAAATTTGCTTTTTGGAAGTTTAATATCGAACGGTAAATGAGCCAAATTCCTAAGGTAACTGGAAAGACAATCGGCAAGGTCTTGTAGCCATATAGTAGCAAGTAAACTGCAAACACTAAGGCTACCATACTATGAAAGAGTTGTTGCTGCTGAATGCTACCAGCTTGTCGCAATCGGTAATAGCGTGAAAAACGCGAAAAGGAAATTAAAAAGAAGCCACAGGAGATCAACCAGCTAAAAGAGCCGATGTGCTCAATCGGATTGATAAATAAGACAATACCGATAATGGTAAAGATAGTGGCTGAAATCCCAAGGGATATCCGGTTCAATTGATTCATAGGGCCTCCTTATTCATCTAATTCGCTCAGGTATTCATAGCGATCGTACTTCTCAAGCAATCGCTCATTTTCCTGATCCAATTTCTTTTGAAGGGCTGACAATTTGCCAAAGTCAGAGCCGTTTTCATTCATCTCCACTTCAATCTCTGCGATCCGATTTTCAATGGCTTCGATATCTGCTTCAACGCTCGCCCACTCTTGCTTCTCCATGTAGCTCATGCGCTTCTTCTCTTCTTTTGGCTTAACAGGTTTCTCTTTTTCAACCTTGTGACTGGCCGTTACTTGAGCTGCCTCAAAGGCTTTTTCATCCAGGTAATCCGTATAATTGCCAAAGAACTCACGAATACCCCCATTTTCAAAAGCCAGGATCTTGCTTGCTACCTTATCAAGGAAATAGCGGTCGTGGCTGACGGTAATAACGGGACCTCCAAAGTTTTGAAGGAAGTTTTCCAAAACTGTCAGGGTAGCGATATCCAAGTCATTGGTCGGCTCATCGAGGAGAAGCACATTGGGTTTTTCAATCAAGAGTTTTAAGAGAAAGAGGCGCTTCTTCTCCCCACCGGAGAGTTTTTCGATCAAGGTTCCGTGCATGGAACGTGGGAAGAGAAATTGCTCCAAGAGATCTGCTATTGATGTCGTCCCAACGGTTGTCTTCACTTCCTCAGCAACTTCTTGGAGGAAATTGATCACGCGCTTGCTCTCATCCAAACCATCGATCTGTTGAGAGAAATAAGCCACCCGCACGGTTTCCCCGATAATGACTTGCCCTGACTGAGGCTGGAGTCGCTCAGCGATCAAATTGAGCAGGGTTGATTTTCCGACGCCATTATCCCCGACGATCCCGATGCGGTCCTTGTTTTGCACCAAGAGGTTAAAGTCCTGTAAAATCGGCTTGTTTTCAAAAGCAAAACTCACATCTTTAAACTCGATGACTTTCTTTCCGATCCTGCTAGTCTCAAAGTTCATCTCCAAATCCGTCTGGTTGCTTTGACCAGACAAGTCTTGCTTGAGATCATGGAATCGATTGATCCGCGCCTGTTGCTTGGTCGCACGCGCCTGGGGTTGACGACGCATCCAGGTCAACTCCTGCTTATAGAGTTGCTGCTTCTTATGAAGAAGGGCGGCATCACGCTCATCTTGCTCAGCCTTTAAGCGGACATAATCCTGGTAGTTACCCTGATACTCGATCAAGCTAGCTCGATCCAACTCAAAGATCCGTGTCGAGATATTATCCAAGAAATAGCGATCGTGAGTAATGAAAAGCACAGTTTTCTTAGAGTTCTTTAAGAAATTGGTCAACCATTCGATGGTATCAATGTCTAGGTGGTTGGTCGGCTCATCTAGTAAAAGCAGGTCGTGGTGAGACAGCAAAACCTGTGCCAGTTGCACCCGACGACGTAAGCCCCCAGATAGATCCCCAACTTTGGCATTCAAGTCTTCAATCCCAAGTTTGGAAAGGACTGTCTTGACCTGACTCTCGATTTCCCAAGCATTGAGCGAATCCATCTCCGCCATGACCTTTTCAAGACGGGCTTGATTCTCTTCTCGGTAATCCGCCATCAAGTATTCATAATCACGAATGAGCTGCATTTCGCGCAAATCACTAGATAGCACCGTATCCAGAACCGTCTTTTGATCATCAAAGTCTGGTTCCTGAGTCAAATAACCAATCGTATAATCACTCTTAGCAGAAAAAGGACTCACATCTCCATCAAAGCCAGAGCGACCTGACAACACATCTAACAGCGTGGTCTTTCCAGTCCCATTGACCCCGATCAATCCGATCCGATCCAAGTCGTGAATGATAAAGGAAATCTCACGAAAGACGGTCTTATCTCCGACAGATTTGGTTAATTTATCGACAATAAAATCGCTCATTTTTCCTCCTCTTTTGCTTGCTGGATATAGGCAATGATGGCCTCTTTCTCATTGGCCAGTTCCCCATCGACAATGGCATATTCGATCTTTGTCAAAATCTCTCCCAAGGCTGGACCTGGTTGAAAACCATATTCTTTGATCAGCATACCGCCATTGACCACCACTTCATGCTTATCATGAATGGTCAAGCTATCATAGACACGCTCAATGGCCAAATAATCCACACTCAAGGCATAGGCTTCCCGGAGCTCTTCAGCCACTAGCAACAAACGCTTCTCATACTTGTAGCAGGCACGCTTGTCTAGACTTCCAGTTTCTCGGAGCTTAAGAATCTCCACGATCTGCTCCACCGTCTTGGCGAATTCTCTAGAGGTCTTCCATTTCTTAAAGAATTTTTGAATATCTTGAATCTCTAATGCTAAGACCAAAGCAGCCCAGGCTTGCTCAGAGGTTGAAAAGGTATATTCTAGCTCTATGTCAAACAAACGCTCGATCGCTGCTTTGCGATCCTTCATCTCTGGCAGATAGTGATAGGCTCCACTTGCTATCATAGCCTTCAAGCCTTGTCTCCAGTATGGGGAAAGCAAGAGTTTATCAAACTCGATAAAAGTGCGCTCTACGGAAATCTTCTCTAGTAAGGGAGCACACTCCTTCATGGCATCAAAGGTCGCCTCTTCTAATTCAAAGCCAAGACTGGCCTGAAAACGAAAGCCTCGCATGATCCGGAGTGCATCTTCGTTAAACCGTTCGTGAGGAAGCCCAACGGCCCGAAGAACCTTGTTTTCCAAATCTTCTAGTCCATGAAAGAGGTCAACAATTTCTCCTTTTTCATTTAAGGCAAAGGCATTAACCGTAAAATCACGACGCTTGAGGTCTTCTTCTAGCGAGCGTACAAAAGACACGGAACTCGGACGACGATAATCTACGTAGACATCCTCCGTCCGGAAGGTCGTAATTTCATATTCTTGACCATTTTCAAGGACCAAGACGGTCCCATGTTCGATACCGACATCTACTGTGCGATCAAAAATCGCCTTGGTCTCTTCTGGGTAAGAGGAGGACGCGATATCGACATCGTGAATTGGACGATCCAAGAGGGCATCTCGGACAGATCCCCCAACAAAATAGGCCTCAAAACCAGCTGCTTTAATCTTCTCTAATATTGGTAAAGCCTCCTGAAACTCAGAAGGCATCTTTTCTAATCTCATAGTAAGTGTTCCAAACCATAGACAAGCTCATGACGCTTGACAACTTCTTTAATTCCGAGATTTACTCCTGTCATGAAGGAAACACGATCATAGGAATCATGACGGAGAGTCAGCCCTTCGCCTTGGCTACCAAAAATCACCTCTTGGTGAGCCACTAGGCCAGGCAATCGAACAGAATGGATGCGCATCCCTTCAAAATCTGCCCCTCTTGCTCCAGACATCAACTCTTCTTCATCTGCTGCACCTTGCTGGATTTTTTCGCGCTTCTCAGAGATCAGCTCAGCTGTCTTAATCGCTGTTCCACTCGGTGCATCTTTCTTCTTATCATGGTGCAATTCGATGATTTCCACATTTGGGAAATACTTGGCCGCTTGTGCTGCAAATTGCATCAAGAGTACAGCCCCGATAGCAAAGTTCGGAGCAATCAAGCCCCCCAAGCTCTTTTGACGAGAAAGGTCTGTCAATTCCTGAATCTGCTCAGGTGTAAAGCCAGTTGTCCCTACAACAGGAGCAAAGCCATTTTCAATTGCAAAGCGAGTATTCTCGTAAGCAACCTTTGGCATGGTAAAGTCCACCCAAACATCTGCTTCAAGACCCACGACATCTTCTTTCTGGTTAAACACAGGGACTCCTGCGACGTCAGTCTCATCAGTAAATGGATCGATCAAGCCAGCTAGTTCTAGCTCAGGATCTTCAGAAACCATCTGGTAGGCTGCTTGTCCCATTTTCCCCTTGAAACCTGCAATAATGACTTTAATTGACATAGAATTCTCCTTAAACGATAGGGATATACCCAACTGCTAAGCTATGGTCGCCTAAGTGCGTCCCAATCACGCCTCCAAAAGTGGCAAAAGGAATTTCTCCCTCTACCCCTTCAGCCACCAACATCTGACGAAGCGCTTCGGCTTTTTCAGGTACATTAGCATGGATGATAAAGACTTGGTAATGCCCTCCGGTAAGTCCTTCATCAACGATTTCCACCAAACGTTTCATGGCTTTCTTTTCCGTACGGACTTTTTCAAAAACTTCGATGACACCTTGGTCATTAAAGTGAAGGATCGGCTTAATACTCAAGAGATTGCCAATGATGGCAGCGCCATTTGACAGACGTCCCCCCTTGACCAAGTGATTCAAATCATCGACCATAATATAGGCAGTGGTCCCATCAATCTGATGTTGGACATTGGCCACAATCTCATCAAACAAACGACCTTCACCAGCCCATTTCAAGCAATCTTCTACCATCATTCCTAATGGAGCGCTAGTGATTTTTGAGTCAGGAAATTCGACGGTCAAGCCTTCAAATTCTTCCTTCAAATATTGGATATTTTGGTAGAATCCAGAGATGCCTGATGACAAGAAGAGACCAAGAGCATGCGTATAACCTTTAGCTGTCAAACTAGATAAGAGCTCTTCTAACGCTGCCACACTCGGTTGGCTAGTCTTTGGTAATTCCTTAGACGCAGCCATCTTTTGGTAGAACTCGTCGTGTGTCAGATTCTTCCCTTCCACATAGGATTCTCCATCGATATAGATCGGAATGTCTAAAATAAATAAGTCGTCGTGATGGAGAAGGTGCTGCGGTAAATAGGCAGACGAATCCGTAATCACTGCTAATTTCATTGATTAAAACTCCAAATTAATACCCGGTAAATCGAGGGCAATTTCTGTAACTTCATAAGTCAAACGGTTGAGCATATCCAAGCAAGGACGTGCCAATTCTTCCACTTCGTCTTTGCTGAATTCGCTTGGTTCATTGACATAACGACCAAACAAGTGGTTAATTTGAGTGATGGTTCCACTGATCACAAAGCCGTCAAATACAATCATGTAGCTCAAAATCACAATCAAAGAAGTTGTGTTTTGTTGTTGATCACGATTGATTAATTGAAAGTTTACATCTACTTTTGTTTCGGGAATGCCATTTTCTTTTTCCCACTCAAAATTACGAGCGTCATAGTGGTATTGGCTGACAAATTCTTTTTCACGTTGAATATCCATTTTTATTCTCCTAAAAATATGCGATAGGCTTATTATATCATAATTCAGCTCAAGATACCAACGTCGAATGAGGTGATTTTTTCTCTGGTACAAGAAGAAAAGGTTGGAAATTTCCCAACCTTTTAATCATGTTTAATTTTTAGGTTTGCGAAGCAATCCAAACAAGATACCACTTACAACTGCACCGATCAATACGAACAAGATATAAAGAAGTGGATTTGATGTAAGAGCGATAACGAAGATTCCTCCGTGAGGAGCCATAAGTTTCAAGCCTGCAAGACCAACAAGTGCACCTGTCAATGCTGAACCTGCAATGAAGCTAGGGATGGCACGAGCTGGGTCAGCTGCACCGAATGGAATGGCACCTTCTGTGATGAAGGAAAGACCCATAACGATGTTTGTCAAACCTGAATCACGTTCTTCTTGTGTGAATTTATCTTTGAACAAGACAGTTGCTACGAATACTGCCAATGGAGGAACCATACCAGCTGCCATAACGGCTGCCATAACAATAGAACCACCTGAAGCAACAGATTCAGCAAGTGTACCTGTAGCGAAGACATAAGCGGCTTTGTTCACTGGTCCACCCATATCGACAGCCATCATACCGCCGACGAGAAGTCCAAGAAGGACAGCTGAGCTACCTGACAAGCTTGAAAGGAAGTTGTTAAGACCAGTATTGATAGCAGCCATTGGAATATTGATGAGGAACATCAAGAATCCTGTCAAACCAACACCAAGTAATGGCAAGAGAAGGATAGAGCGGATACCATCGAGTGAACGTGGAAGACCTGCAAGGGCTTTGCGAAGTAAGAGAACAACTCCACCTGCAAGGAAACCACCTACCAAAGCTCCAAGGAAACCTGATGATACGGCTGCTGGTAATTCACCTTTAGCAGCACCGTAGGCGATATTTCCAAATGCTGAACCTGAGCTAGCAATAGATCCAGCGATAAACCCTGCTACAAAACCAGGTTTTTCAGCGATTGAGAATCCAATGTAACCTGCAAGTACAGGAAGCATGAAGCCAAAGGCTACTCCACCAATTGTTTTAAATTGTGCTGCTAATACATGATAAGAACCAAGACTAGACAATTGATCTTGAGGTACACCCATAACTTGGTCAATCAAGAAGGCAAGGGCGATCAAGATACCACCACCGATAACGAATGGAAGCATTTGAGAAACCCCACTCATCAAGTGTTTGTAGAAAGCTCCACCCAAGCTCAATTTTTCTTGGCTTGTGCTAGCTTGTGCAGCATTTTCAGCGTGGAAGACTTCTGCTTTGCCATCCAAGATGGTTTGGATCAATTCTTCTGTTTGACGGATACCGGCTGCGACTGGTTTAGAGATCAATTTTTTGCCATCGAAACGAGCGGTTTCAACTGCTTTATCTGCTGCAATAATGACCCCTTCAGCTTTTGCGATTTCTTCAGCTGTCAAGCGGTTGCCGACACCAGATGCCCCGTTGGTTTCAACGCGGACCGTAACACCCATTTCTTCCCCTTTTTTGATGAGGGCTTCTTCTGCCATGTAAGTGTGGGCGATACCTGTTGTACATGCTGTAACAGCAACGATGAGAGGTTTGTCAGATGAAGCTGCTTCTTTGACCGCTTCTGCTTTTTTCGCTTCTTCAGCTGCAGCTTCTTGCTCTTCTGCATCAAAGGCTGCGATCACTTGATCAGGAGTCCTTGCTTGGCGAAGTTTGTCTGCAAAACCTGGTTTCATCAAGTACTTAGACAATTCAGCAAGGGCTGCCAAGTGAGTGTCGTTTGCGCCTTCTGGAGCTGCGATCATGAAGAACAAGTCAGTTGGTTGGCCATCAAGCGAAGCATAGTCCACACCCTTGTTTGATTTTGCAAACAAGACTGTAGCTTCTTTAACTGCTTCATTTTTGCTGTGGGGCATGGCAATTCCGTCACCCAAACCAGTTGAAGTTTGTGCTTCACGGTTCATGATTCCAGCCTTGAAGGTGTCAAAATCTGTCACCACGCCATTGTCAACGAGCGATTGAACCATCTCATTGATTACGCCCTCTTTATCTGTTGCTTGAAGATCAAACAACATCACGTTTTTATTTAAAACGTCTTGAATTTTCATATTTTTTCTACCTCTACTTTTTCATAAGTTTCTTTTATATAGTCAGCTGTCGCCAAATCATCTGAGAAGGTGGTCGCTGTTCCACAAGCTACGCCCCATTTGAAAGCTTCGATGACGTCTCCCGTCGTTGCGAGCTTCCCAGTGAAGCCTGCTACCATGGAATCTCCAGCCCCTACAGAGTTCTTCACTTGACCCTTGATTGGTTTTGCGAAGTAAGTTCCGCTTGGACTGACGAGGAGAGCACCATCACCCGCCATGGAAATAATGACGTTTTGTGCTCCTTTGGCTAAAATTTCTTTAGCATAGCGTTCAATTTCTGGCAATTCCGTCAAGGTAACTCCAAAAATATCTCCCAACTCATGGTTGTTTGGTTTGACCAATTGGGGATTGAACTCCAAGGAATCAATCAAGGTTTGCCCTTCAAAGTCGCAAACCACTTGCGCACCTGTCGCACGAGTTGCTGCGATCAATTGTTTGTAAACGGCATTCCCAAGTGAAGATGGGGCAGATCCTGCAAAGACTACCACATCATCTGCTGTTAAGCTCGATAAGATGTTGAGCAATTCTTGCAACTGAGCTTCTGTTACTTCTGGGCCATTCCCATTGATCTCTGTTTCCTCATCAGCTTTGATCTTGACATTGATCCGTGTATCTTGGTCTACTGTCACAAAGTTGGTTGAAATGGCTTCGCTAGTCAATACGTCTTCAATGAAGCGTCCAGTGAAACCACCGATAAATCCAGTCGCTGTGTTCTCGATATCGAGACGTTTCAAGACACGACTGACATTGATTCCCTTACCACCGGCGAATTTATCTTCCGAAGCCATCCGATTGACCGCTCCAGTCTCTACATGATCGAGACGGACAATATAGTCAATTGCTGGATTCAGTGTTACTGTATAAATCAAACCTCTATAACCTCCGTTTTTTCTTTTAAAACCTTTAATCGTTGCGGTTCACATTGATTGGTGATAATCATGGCTCGCTTGATAGGAGCCACTTTGACAAAGGATGTCACCCCAATTTTCGAATCATCCGCTAGGATATAGGTTTTTTTCGCATTTTCGATAATCGCACGCTTGACAGATCCTTCTTCCAGGTCTGGAGTGCTGTAAAATTCATCATCGATTCCATTCATTCCAAGAAAGGCCTTATCAAAGTTCAACTGACCGATCTGATTGAGCGCAATCCCTCCGATACTAGCATCTGTAGAAGATTTTACCTTTCCGCCGATGATGACCGTTGGAACATTTCGCTCGACCAACTTGGTCGCATGGTGAATCGAGTTGGTCACCACGGTTACCGTTGGATTGACAATTTCTTGTACCAAAAGTTCATTGGTCGTCCCAGCATCGATAAAGATCACGTCATGATCTTTAATCAATTCCGCTGCTTTTACCGCGATTTTTGACTTAACTTGAATGTTTTTGATAGATTTTTCTTTATTGCTTTCTTCCTCTTGAAGAAAATGCAGGCTTTCCGCACCGCCGTGAACCCGGCGAAGTTTACTTTCAGCTTCTAATTCATCCAAGTCACGTCGAACCGTTGATTCAGACGTCCCCAGCTCTTGTACAAGGGTTTCTAAGGAAACAAACTTTTCCTTCAGTACCTTCTCGAGGATGAATTGTTTTCGTTCAGACTTAAGCATTTCTCCTCCTTTTGCAATCGATTACAAGGACTATTATACTCCATCTCCAAAAAATGTCAACACTTTTTATCAATTTCTATCATTTTCTTTCAAAAATTCTAAAAGTGTACAAAAAAAGAGCAGGAAAGAACTCATTTTGTTAAAAGAGTTCTTTTCCCACCCTCATATATCTTCTTTGAAGAGTTTAAGCAATAAAGTGTCTAAGCATCCACTCTATCTTCGGTATGTCTTAATCATTTTTTGAAGATTGTTTCTTTTTCTTGAAACCAAACAATCCAGCAAGTAACCCAACGGCAACACCTGTTGTTGCTACTGCATATTTGGAGGAATCAGATCCAGCCACAGCTTGGCTGTTTTCTTTTTTCGGTTTGATTTCTTCTACTTTAGCTTCTTGTTTTGGAGCTGGACTAGCTGTTGGTGCTTGCACTTGTGGACTATTGGTAGTTGTTGGAAGAACCGTTGGTCTATCCGAGAAAGTTGTTGGATTGCTTGAGCGGATATCCATCGGCATATCTGCTGCTTCTAAAATAGCTGGATCCATCCGCGACACTAGATCTTCATATTGGGAATTCAACAGTTCCACAACACTTTGATAAGATTGCAGGGTTGTGAATTCTGCTTCCAATTTTTCTTTTTTATTCTCTAAATTAGCCACCGCAGCTGATAAAACGGATTGGGCTTTGACCAATAATTCTGGAGCATTTTTAAAGTCAGAAAGACGTTTTTCAGCAGCAACCAGGCGCTCTTGAGCTGCCTTCAAGCCCTCATGAGATTCTCGAACGACTTGGGCTTTTTCTGCTTCTTCTGCTTTTAAACGATCTAATTTCTCACGCGCGGCCGCTAACAAATCTTTCGCTTTTTGAAGGGCTGCTTCTTTTGGTTGGATGGTTGCTTCAATCCGACCTCGAGATACATCAAGAGTCGCCTTCGCCTTTTCAACTGCATGGTCCTTGCTAACGAGAAGAATCTTGTAATTTTGGATGGTTTTTTGGACATTGGCCATCTCTACTGCCACATTTGAATTGGCATGGCGGGCATCTTCTAACTTGCCTTGCAAGATAATGATTTGAGACTCTTGATTGGCCTTGTCCAGCTTGAGATTAGCGACTTCATCAGATTTTGCTTTCACATCTGATCTTGTCGTCGTAGCTCCAGCCCCCTGACGCAATTGGTAAGCGAGTGCACTGGTTGACACTGCTGAATTGACAGGGCGGTGTAAGAAAGCTGCTTCTGACATAGCATTGCTAGGGTCATAAGCGACTGATAAAGCTGTCGCTTTGTTGTCTACCATTTGGAGATAGTGACCAACCTTAGCAAAGGCCTCAGCACCAATCTTCATATAGATATCGTTGGCATCGATTTGAGTTTCGTCAGTTGGTAGACCATATTGAGCCGCAACTTCTTGATAAGCCGCTTTTTCATTGTACCAAAAGTCAACCGCACCAGCAGGTGAGAAGCCATAAGCGATGTTCTCGTTTGGCAAATACTTAAACATATGCCAGTTAGCTTTCTTGAAGTATTCTAACTGTACTTGGCTGGCAGGAAGGGAATAAGGATCCAGCTCCAATTCAGGCAAGCCGGCGTTGCGACGATAGCTATTAATAGCATCCGCAATTTCAAGTGCTCGGAGGTTGGCTTGCAAAGATCCAGACTCTCCAACTGTTAAGCCGTCTTCTTCCCGACCACGCTTGTAGAGGGCTAAGGCGCTTGCTGCAGCTTCATTGCCATTGTCAGCTAAGTGTTGCAAATAACCTTCATAAGTCGCTTGACTCAACTGAACTGGGCTATTGGCCGCTGCTTGTTCTAAGGCTGCCAGTTCTGCTTCCTTGGTGGCGATGACCGCTTTTAAATCTGTCAGACGTGTTTGAGCCAGTTGAATATCGTTCTCAATTTGAGCCACTGTATCTGAACCGGTTTGCTGACTTGCTTGCAAGGTTGCAAGGTAATTCTGAGATTCTCGAATACTTTGCTCGACTTGACTTTGCTCCAACAAAGCCTGGTTGAGCACATTCTCATCATTTGAAATCGGTGCTTTGGCTTGGTTCAATTCATTTTGTGCTACATCGACCAAAGATTCCTGAGCAGTAACCTGATTTTCCTGTTGACGAACAGCCTCTACGACTTGGTCATGGGCAGCTTCTGCTTCTCGAACCTTATTTTCTTCGATAGTCACATAGGCTTGAGCCACCTTGATGTCATTTTCTGCATTTTGAACTTGGGCATCAGAAGTTGTTGCGATGAGATTTTCCGCATCCGTCACTTCTGCTTTCTTTTCTTCCAGCTCTTGTCCAGCAGCCTTGACTTCCGTTTGAGCATCGATCACTTTTTGCTCTTGGTAGTGGACATCTTTTACCACTTGGCCTTTTTGAGCTGTAATTTGCTTCAACTCATCAACCGTAATTGGTTTTTCGACTACTTCCGTACTATTGGTTTCTGCATTTTCATTTTGCTTCACCTCTTCCGCACTAGCCTTGTGATTAAACATACCAGATAGGACCGTTGTTGCAGCAATCCCAGTCGTGAAAACCGATTTTCCTAATTTCTTTCCCATTAAACTCACCCCCAAAACTGAATTATTTTCTTGAAGTTTCTCTACCCCTTAGCATACCACATTTTGTTACCAATAACTAGTAGGTTTAAAAAGTTTTTTTCATAAATTTTTGAGGCAAAAGAAAAACAGCTAACGCTGTTAGTCTTCTTGTTTAATTTGTTCCAACATCTTCTCTTCTTCTGCTGTCAACTCATAGTTTTCTAGCAAGTCTGGCCGACGTTCTAAGGTCTTTTTCAAACTCTGATAGAGGCGCCATTGACGGATATTTTCATGGTGACCACTCATGAGGACATCGGGAACCGTCATCCCTCTGAATTCATAAGGCCGTGTGTATTGAGGATATTCTAGAAGCCCAGATGAGAAACTATCATCCTGGTGACTGGACTCTTTTCCGATCACCTCTGGAATCAAGCGGACTGTCGCATCAATCATAGTCATGGCCGCTAGCTCGCCACCTGTCAAAACATAATCTCCAAGAGAAATCTCATCTGTCACCAAGGTCTTGATCCGCTCATCGTAGCCCTCATAGTGACCACAGATAAAGATCAATTCTTCTTCCTGAGCCAACTCTTCTGCGTAAGCTTGGTCGAAGGTCCGACCAGCAGGATCCAGCAGGATCACGCGCGGATTCTTTTTCTCAATCGCATCAAAGGCATCAAAAATCGGTTGAGCTCGTAGAAGCATTCCTTGCCCGCCCCCATAGGGTTCATCGTCCACATGGCGCGCTTTCTCCGCATTTTCACGGAAATTATGGTAGTTGATCTCGAGAAGTCCCTTTTCACGCGCCTTTCCGACAATGGAATGTTCCAAAGGCGAAAACATTTCTGGAAAGAGGGTTAAAATATCAATCTTCATCGTCTAACCCTTCTAAGATGTCTACATCCACACGGTTTCCTGGGATATCGATATTGAGCACCACTGGTGGGATATAAGGCAAGAGAAGGTCTCGTTTTCCTTTGCGTTTCACGACCCAGACATCATTGGCACCTGGTTGCAGGATTTCCTTGATCTGGCCGATTAGCTGGTCATTTTCGTAAACATCAAGGCCGATGATCTCATGGTAATAAAACTCGCCCTCCTCCAAATCCGTCAAGTCTTCTTCCGCAACCTTGAGGCTAAAGCCCTTGAATTTCTCAATGGCATTGATATGGTACATATCCTTAAACTTGATGATGTCGAAGTTCTTGTGCTTGCGGTGACTGGCAATGGTCACCGTCTGGACAAAACGATCCTTCTCATCAAAAAGAGCCAACTCAGCTCCTTTTTTAAAACGTTCTTCCGCAAAGTCTGTCACAGACAAGACCCGCATTTCTCCTTGTAAGCCTTGGGTATTGACAATTTTCCCAACATTAAAGTAATTCATGATTTCTCCAGTGTAGTTTATTCACTCTATTTTATCACGTTCAAGGGTTTTTCTCAAATGCTCTTTTTTGCTAAAAAGCCTTCCAAATCTTGTTCATGCTGATACTTGATGGCTGCCTTCTTGTCTTTTTCAAAAATAGTCTTCGTTAGGTCAATATGGTTAATAGCTGCAATTGCCACTGTGTAGTGAATGACATCTGCCAACTCCTTTGCCAATTCCTCGTTTGAATCTTGGACACCCTCTTTTCTACCTGAACGTCCATTTAAAACCTCAGCGACTTCTCCAACTTCTTCCACTAGTTTGATAAAAAGTCCTTCTTCTGTTCTAGATTGTTGGTAATGATCAAGTAAGTATTCCTCTAGTTGTCTAATTGTTAAATCTCTCATTCCTTCTCCTTGCAAAAAAAGCGAGACCTTGTCCCGCTTTTCTTATTTTTCGTCAATAACGATTCTTACTTTTTTATCTTCAGTTGGGACAGAGTAGACAATCGTTCTTATCGCAGAAATGGTGCGACCTTTTCGACCGATTACACGACCAACATCGCTAGGATCAAGGTCAAGGTGGTACTCCAAGAATTCAGGAGTATCTTCGATCTTGATGGTTAAAGCATCCGGTTGTGAAATCAAGGGTTTCACAATTGCAATAATGAGATTTTCAATCGTATCCATACATCACCCTACTTAAAAAATTATTTTGAGAATTTAGAATCGTGGAATTTCTTCATCACACCAGCTTTTGAAAGGATGTTGCGAACTGTATCTGAAGGTTGAGCTCCATCAGCCAACCATGCAAGAACGCGATCTTCTTTCAAAGTTACTTGGTTTTCTTCAACAAGTGGATTGTAAGTTCCAACTGTTTCGATGAAACGTCCATCACGTGGTGAACGTGAATCTGCTACGTTGATACGGTAGTAAGGTTTTTTCTTAGAACCCATACGAGTCAAACGAATTTTAACTGCCATTTTTATAAGTCTCTTTTCTATATTTTAATTTTCGGTGAAATAGACAAGCTATTTAGCACATGATCTATTATAACACATTTTATAGACCTGTCAAGAAAAAAACTTGACAGTATTTAAAATTTTTTATTTTATCAGTAAATCGGCGATTTCTTGATAGTTGCTAACGGTATAAGTCGGCACTACTTGGCTGGTATTTGCCTTGTGATCAGAACTATACCAGACGGTATCAATCCCCGCAGCATTTCCCCCTGCGATATCCGCCGTCAAGGAATCACCGATCATGAGGGCCTTTTCCTTGCTAAAACCTGGAATCAGTTGGCCGACCTTGTCAAAAAATGCAGGTTCTGGTTTCTGAGTATGAAGCTGCTCAGAGATAAAAACCTCTTTGAAATAAGAAGCAATTTTAGAATGAGCCAAGCGTCCTTCTTGAATGGCGGTCACTCCATTCGTTGCACCATAGAGCTGGTAACCCGCTTTTTCAAGTCGGGCCAGTAAGTCCTCCGCACCTGGGAAAGACTGCCCTTGAAGACTGATGTAATCTTGGTAGCGAAGAGCCATCTCAGCCCCATCAACCGTGATCCCAAAGTGGGCAAACCCAATCGCAAACCGACTATCCACGAGCTCTTGCTTGGTTAATTTCTTTTGCTCCAAATCCTTCCAGAGTCCTTGGTTCATGGGTTTGTAGTAATCCTTAAAGGCCTGTACATCTGGAAAATTCATGTCTTCTAACATCTGCGTCAAGGCTGTTTCTTCAGCAGATTCAAAGTCCAACAAAGTATGGTCCAAATCAAAAAGTAAAAATCTATATGCCATTACAAACGATCCTTCAATTTTTCTACAAATAAATAAGCTGCTGGGCAGGTGAGGGTATTCTTGATGGTCAGATGGTTGATCTGATAAATCTTCTTGCGATCGGTGTGAGGGAATTCCCGACAAGCTTTTGGACGAACATCATAGATGGAACAGAGATTGTCCCCACCAAGAAAGGGGCAAGGCATGGATTTAAAAACCTTGTCCCCATCTTCGTCAACTTGAAGAAATTCAGCCTCAAAGGCAGGAAGTTTCATCTTGAAATACTTGGCAATCCGCGTGATATCCGCTTCCTTAAAATCGGGCCCTAAGGTCTTACAACAATTGGCACAAGCCGTACAATCGATTTCTTGGAAAACTTCATCGTGGATTTCTTGCGCTATTTTATCTAAATTCTTAGGTGGCTTCTTCTTGAGATTCGCCAATACCTTGCGGTGCTCCTTTTGCTTTTGGAGAGCTAACTGATGGTATTTTTCAATATCAATTTCCTGTGTCATCCTCTATTTCCTCTTCTAAACAATAGGAAGATTATACCACAAAGAACGTGAAAAAAGATAGATCCTGCGATCTATCTCACTTCATCAATCCGTTACAGCGCCTGTTCCATCTAGGCTCCAAGTGTCTTCAATGTATGGGATAAAGGTTTTCAATGTTTCTGCATCTCCTTCAAAAGAAATGGTATAGACTTTTTCACCCTTTTGGAAGATCCAGGTAATCAGGTATTGACCAGATTTCATGACAATTTGAAGCTGGTAGGCGTCCAGACCTGCGACTTTAGTTCGCGCTCCCGTCATCTTCCCAACATCCTGGTTATCTTGCCACATTACGGCCAGTTTCTTGGCTAGAAATTCAGCATTAAATTCAATATCCGCAGGAACTTTTGCTTTTTCCCGCGTATAGCTGTTCAAGGTGACAATGTTATAGGCACTTCCATCTGTGTATTGGACCGCTTCTGTCCCATCGATATCCGTGAATTTGAACCATTTACTTGGAATATCGATGTATCCATAATCTGCATTTCCAATCCGCTTGGTTTCTTGACTGGAAGTGTTTTTCTTTGTAGAAGAAGTATCCTTTGACGAAGAGCTGCTTGTTTGCTTTTCGACTTTGCTGCCACTTTCTTTTGTAGAAGAAGCTGCTGTGTCCTTTTGAGAGGTGTGACTACAAGCCATTAGTGTGCAGGCAGAAAGAATCGTCAATGATGTGACCAATAATTTACGTTTCATGCTCAACCTCCTTGAGAACGTTTTCTTTCCTCTAGTCTACCATGAAAGTGAGTATTTTAAAATAGGATAAGTGTCACATCTGATCCAACCTTTCTAATTCAGTTCATTTTTTTCAAGCCTAAAACAAAAGGCTGGGACAAAAGTCCTAGCCTCTTAATTGTTTTTGGATTGTCGAGCAAGATGCAGTGGTTGAGTGGGCTCTACTACGCTGATTTCATCAGCTTTTACAGCCCTACTCAACTGTGCGGAGGTGTGACGACGAAATCGAATTCTAACGAATGACCAATTTCTGTCCCACTCTCTAATTGTTATTCTTCATCCATTGACAAGACAGATAAGAAGGCTTCCTGTGGTACTTCTACAGATCCAATCGCTTTCATCCGTTTCTTACCAGCTTTTTGTTTTTCAAGAAGCTTGCGTTTCCGTGAGACGTCCCCACCATAACACTTGGCCAAGACGTTCTTACGAAGAGCCTTGATATCTGTACGGGCAACGATCTTATGACCGATGGCTGCTTGGATAGGCACTTCAAACTGTTGACGAGGGATAATCTTCTTGAGTTTCTCAACGATCAACTTACCACGTTCATAGGCAAAGTCCTTGTGAACGATAAAGCTGAGGGCATCGACGGTATCGCCATTGAGAAGGATATCCATTTTAACCAATTTAGATGGACGGTATTCAGACAACTCATAGTCAAAGCTAGCATAGCCACGAGTAGAAGATTTCAATTTATCAAAGAAATCAAAGACAATTTCCGCCAGTGGGATTTGATAAATGACATTCACCCGATTTTCATCGATGTAATCCATGGTCACAAAATCACCGCGTTTCCGTTGAGCCAATTCCATCACAGCCCCGACAAACTCTTGCGGCACCATGATTTGTGCTTTGACATACGGTTCTTCGATCGAAGCGATCTTGGTTGGATCTGGAAACTCAGAAGGATTTGAGACATCCAGTGCTTCTCCATCTGTCAAATTGACCTTGTAGATTACAGACGGTGCTGTCATGATCAAGTCAATATTGAACTCACGTTCCAAGCGCTCCTGAATAACGTCCATATGAAGAAGTCCCAAGAAACCACAACGGAAACCAAATCCAAGAGCTTGAGAAGTTTCCGGTTCAAATTGTAGACTAGCGTCATTCAATTGCAATTTTTCCAAAGCTTCCCGAAGATCATTGTATTTGTTAGATTCAATCGGGTAAAGACCAGCAAAGACCATCGGGTTCATCTGCTTGTATCCATGTAGTGGCTCACTTGCTGGATTGGTCGCTAGGGTCACCGTATCCCCGACACGGGTATCCGCAACGGTCTTGATAGAGGCCGCAATATAGCCAACGTCTCCCGTCGCAAGGAAATCACGTCCAACTGCTTTAGGAGTAAAAATCCCAACTTCCGTGACATCAAAGGTCTTGCCATTGCTCATGAGTTGGATCTTATCGCCTGGTTTGACCATGCCATTGACCACTCGGACCTGAAGGATTACCCCACGATAGGCATCATAAACGGAGTCAAAGATCAAGGCTTGAAGAGGGGCTTCAACATCACCCGTCGGTGCTGGAACTTTCTCAACGATCTGCTCCAAAATCTCTTCAATCCCGATACCAGCCTTGGCAGAAGCTAAGACTGCCTCGCTAGCATCTAGACCGATGACATCTTCTACTTCTGTGCGCACCCGTTCTGGATCTGCAGCTGGCAAGTCAATCTTATTAATGACTGGAAGGATTTCCAAATCATTGTCCAACGCTAAGTAAACGTTGGCTAGAGTCTGAGCTTCAATCCCTTGAGCGGCATCCACTACAAGAATGGCTCCCTCACAGGCAGCGAGCGACCGCGAAACCTCATAGGTAAAGTCCACGTGTCCTGGTGTGTCAATCAAGTGGAAGATATAGGTTTCCCCATCTTTAGCCGTGTAGTTCAACTCGATAGCATTAAGCTTGATGGTAATCCCACGTTCCCGCTCCAGGTCCATACTATCTAAAAGTTGGGCTTGCATCTCCCGACTAGACACGGTTTCGGTTTTTTCTAAAATTCGATCGGCCAAGGTTGACTTTCCATGGTCAATATGGGCGATGATCGAGAAGTTCCGAATCTTCTCTTGTCGTTTTTTTAATTCTTCAAAATTTGGCATAATCATCTTCCTAGTAAATTTAATCGTACTCTTCATTATAACAAAAAAGATAGGCCTTTGCCTATCTTAATTCATTATTTTCAAAAATCGCTTCTGCGTTTTATTTCCCTCATAACCTATTCGTTCGTAAAAGACATGAGCTTCTTTTCGATGAGAGGCAGAATTTAAACGGATAAAAGCATAATGCTTGCTTTTGGCAAGATCTTCAACTCGCTCCATCAATTGGCGACCAATCCCACGTCCTTGAGCAGATGGAAAAACCGCTAGACCTAAAACATTAAGCCCGGCGTCACTATAAAGACTTTCATAGACTTCTGCTTCCACATAACCAAGAATATGGCCTGTTTGGTCCTCTTCATAAACAAAGCAAAAATGATCCGAATCCGGCGAATTAAATTTATCAATCTGAGCTGCTACTTTCTCAAGGGTCGAATCATACCCCAATGCTTGGTGACATAAATCTCTGATTTGAGGAGCATCTTTGACTTGAACAGTACGAATCATACCTTCACCTCCATGAACTCTTTGCTCTTATCTTAGATCTTTTTCCTCAAAAAGTAAAGGAATGTCTGATAAAATTTAAAATGAAAATCCGATTTAGATCAAATTCATCTTTTTTCGCATTTCTCAGGGATTTCTATTTACTTTTTCGATTTAATTCATTATAATAGTAAGGGTAAATACAAGGAGGTGAGTACGTTGGCCAGAGGTCGTGGAAAAGCAAGCCCTCAAGACAAAGAGGCATTACGGATTATATCGGAAAAAATCAGAGAATTACTGAAAGAACAAGGAAAAAAGCAGATCGAATTATCTCGTATTACTGGAATCCCTGCAAGTACCCTGACTGGATATGTAAAAGGAACTTCTCTTCCCGTTCCTGAAAATTTAGAGAAGATTGCAGCCTTTTTCCAGGTAGCGGTTGCTGAAATTGACCCACGATTACGCAATGATTTTGTGGTCATTGATTCAGAGATTGAACGATTGTATAAACAGCTCGATGAAGGAAATCAAGAAAATCTTCTTTCTTATGGAAAGAGTCTCTTGACCCATCAGAAAGAAAGACAGAAGATTGAAAAGCAATACCACTCTTATTCTGTCTATGATTCTTTTGCAGCTTACCAAAATCAAAAGCAAGCTGATATCGTCTGGTTTGATCAAAAGATTCCTTACGATTTGGCTTTTTGGATTCATACGGATTCCCTCGAGCCTAAATACGAAAAAGGGGCTGTTGTGTTAATCAAGCAAACCTATTATGATCAGGCAGGGGCTATTTATGCCATTGATTTTGATGGACAAACTTTGATCAAACGTGTCTTTCGTGAGGCCAACGGTATTCGACTGGTTTCCCTCAATAAGAAATATAGTGATCAAATCATTCCACTAGATGAGGAACCTGGGGTGATTGGAAAAGTGATTGATGGCTTTGTGCCTCTTGATTTGGAGGAAATCAAATGATTAAATTAATTGCGATTGACCTGGATGGTACTCTCTTGCATGAAGATAAGTCGCTGTCTAAAGGCAATATCGAAGCTCTTCACAAGGCCCATGAAGCGGGCTATGATATTGTGATCTGTACGGGGCGCCCCTTAGCGGGTGTACGTCCTATCTTTGAAGAGATTGGACTTCCTGATGGTAACTACTATATGATTATCAATAACGGGTGTACAACCTTGTCTACTCAGAATTGGGAAATCATTGGCAAGGAAGAATTGAGCCTTGAGGACATGCACCGGTTGCAAGTTTTGACGGAAGATACAGACGTCCAGCTAACCTTATTTGACATGGATCACTACCTAGTGGTCGCACCTGAAGCCAGTGAACTGGTTACGATGGATGCGGGCATTGTTAATAGTAAACCGACACCTGTCTCAGAAGAGGATCTGCCCAACCTTGTTCCTATTTTTCAAGCCATGTATGTAGGAGAGCCTTCTGCTATTGATGCCTTCCAAGCTCAGCACGAGGCTGCATTAGAAGCTGATTTTAACACTGTTCGTTCACAGAATATCCTATTTGAAATCCTTCCTAAAGGCGCGAGCAAGGCTTCTGCTCTACAAGCATTAAGCCAAACATTAGGCTACAGTCGAGACCAGGTTATGGCTCTTGGAGATGCAAACAATGACCTTGAAATGCTACGTTTTGCTGGTTACAGCGTCGCTATGGGAAATGGCAATGCTGCTGTCAAGGAAATCGCAGATTTCATCACCCTGACCAATGATGAGGATGGCGTGGCCCATGCTATTCACAAATTAATTGAAACTGAAAAAGGAGAATGATCATGAAATACCAAAATTTGTTGGACCGTTTTATTACCTATGTAAAAGTTAACACACGTTCAGATGAAAATTCTACAACCACTCCAAGTACCCAATCACAAGTTGATTTTGCAACAAACGTCTTGATCCCTGAGATGAAACGCGTGGGCCTTCAAAACGTCTACTATTTGCCAAACGGCTATGCTATTGGGACACTTCCAGCTAATGATCCAAGCTTTACACGCAAGATTGGATTTATCTCTCACATGGATACCGCTGACTTCAATGCCGAAAATGTCAATCCACAAATCGTTGAGAATTATGATGGGGGTGTCATTGCCCTTGGTGACTCTGGTTTCACACTCGATCCAGCCGATTTTGCTCATTTGAACAACTACAAGGGACAAACCTTGATCACGACGGACGGTACTACTCTTCTGGGTGCAGACGATAAATCTGGTATCGCTGAAATCATGACAACTATTGAATACCTGACAGCTCATCCTGAAATCAAACACGGAGAAATCCGTGTCGGCTTTGGTCCAGATGAAGAAATCGGAGTCGGGGCAGATCAATTTGATGCAGAGGATTTTGACGTAGACTTTGCCTATACTGTCGATGGTGGTCCTCTTGGAGAGCTTCAATACGAAACCTTCTCAGCAGCTGGAGCTGAAATTACCTTCAAAGGGCGCAATGTCCATCCAGGTACAGCCAAAGGTCAAATGATCAACGCTCTTCAATTGGCCATTGATTTCCATAACAAACTCCCTGAAGGAGCACGTCCAGAATTAACCGAAGGCTATGAAGGCTTCTACCACTTGATGAATATTGATGGAACTGTCGAGGAAGCAAGTGCCAGCTACATCATTCGGGACTTTGAAACTGAAAGCTTTGAAAAACGCAAAGACCTCATGAAATCTATTGCCGATCAAATGAATGCGGAACTCGGTAGCGAACGCGTTCTCCTCACCCTCAAAGATCAGTACTATAACATGAAGCAAGTGATTGAAAAAGATATGACACCGATTACCCTTGCTAAGGAAGTCATGGAAGATCTTGGAATCACTCCAATCATTGAACCGATCCGCGGTGGTACAGATGGATCTAAAATTTCCTTTATGGGGATTCCAACACCAAATATCTTTGCCGGTGGCGAAAACATGCATGGTCGCTTTGAATACGTAAGCCTCCAAACCATGGAACGCGCAGTTGATACCATTATCGGTATTGTGACCAAAAAATAAGAAACAAAAAAGGATTCGGATAGATTGTCCGGATCCTTTATTGTCTATTAGAAAGCTTGACAATATCTTTGACCTGATCAATGGTCTGAATCAGGTGAAGGCTTGTCTCATTGATCGGAAGATAGTAGACTTTATCTGCCAAAGATTCTGTAAAAGGACGATTCGTGAGTAAGATCACCTGTTGTCCTTTTTCTTTCAGCTCTTTCACTTGCTTTCTCACCTTTTGGTAAAAACGCTCATCACTGATTTCTAAATCATCCACCAAGACACAAGCAGCGTCCAAAGCCAATGATTCATTGGTTCCGTTTTGGGTCAGATAATAGGATGCGCCCGCTTGTACCTCATATAAGCCAGCTGATGGCTCAACCGGAAGAAAGGCTGGGCTTGTTGCAACTTCTTCTTTTTCCATCGCTACAAGATTGGCTAGAACCTGCAAATAGACAGGTGCTAATTTACTCAAATCCAAGAGTTCCTCAAACTCAAAACCACGTTTCAAAGCTTCTAAGATATAGAAGAGCCGGTGGGGCATATGACGAGCAATTTTCTGGATTAATTCATCATCGCTCATTTCCTCAGGAAGGATGGTCAGCAAGTTCTTATCTTTAATGGTTTCTAGGGCTTGTTGATAAGCCTCATCGATTCTCTTCCCAAATCCATAAACTGCCCCATAAGAGTGAATTTGGGTATTGAGGCGGGCATTTTTAGCAGCATCAGAAAAAATCGGAATCTTAAAGAAAATATAATCCAAACTCGGTTCGTAAACAGCCTTTAGATCTTTTAATAGGGGATGAGGCAAATGCTCGAGAGACCGCCCTAATTGCAGCTGAACTCCTTGCTCAAACAAGGAATAGCCCAAGCCCATTGAGGCCAGCGAGATACTGTCTGAAGCAAATGGATTAACTTCTAGGATATAAAAAGCATAGCTCGTCGGATCTAGAGCAAACTTGATCGAAATGGCTCCTGTCAGCTTCAAATAGCGACTGATGTGGATCGCTGCTTCACGAAGATTTTGAAACTCCCGGTCAGTCAGGGTGACCGCTGGCATAAATTGATAAGAGTCACTAGAGTGGATCCCGACAGGATCAATGCTTTCAATAGAGGCCGCCAGGTAGTGATTGTCTTCGCGATCGCGCATGACGACAAAATCCAATTCCTTAAAGCCATAGGTCGAAAATTCTAGCAAACACTGCTGACTTGGAGAGACTGAAAGTCCTGTTTCTACTGCTTCGCACAAGTCATCCAGGTTATGAGCAATCTTTCGCCCCTGCCCTTGCTTACTCGCTACCGGCCAGATCATAATAGGAAATTGAATGCCTTCAGAAAACTCGATGGCTTCGCGAACAGAACCAACTAGTGCGGAAGCGGGTACCTGATAGCCCAACTCTTGAAAGAGGCGTCGTTGATCCGCCTGCTGATAAAAGGTCCGGTAGCGTTGGAGGCTCGGTCCGATAATCCTAATCGATGCGTCTTTGAAAAATCCAGTTTCTTCCAAACGAAACAAGAGGTTCAAAATCTGTTTATCCGCAAAGGTTAGGAGCAAACGAGATCCTGTATAGGAAAGAAGAGTCGTCCTAAGAGCATCCAACTTGAGCTTACTGACTACAACCTGTTCTCCAGCTTCCTGTGTGATAGCATTTTCTTCACCCAGATAAAGGACAAGAGCATTCCCGTCCTTGTCATTGAGCTTTTGTGCTTCATTTACCGCAGCCAAGAGGCTAATATCCTGATAAGAATCTCCACATAGGAGAAGCAATTTCTGGTTTTGTTTCATCATTCCTTCTCCCTTCTACTTTCGTGAATTTTGGCATCAATCAATTCTAAAAATTCATCGTAAAAATAGAGATTTTCCCTTGGCCCTGGACTCGCATCCACTTGGAATTGAACCCCTAAAATCGGTTGGTAACGATGGCGAAAAGCTTCGATACTATGGTCATTGACGTTTTCATGCGTGACCAATAAATCATGAGGCAGACTATCTCTGGCAATACTATACAAATGATTTTGACTCGTTATCTCGATTTTTCCTGTCGCAATTTCACGAACAGGAATATTTAATCCGAAGTGTCCAACTTCCATGGGAGCTAGCTCCGCTCCATAAGCTTGAGCCAGTACCTGTGCTCCCAAGCCCATGCCCCAAATCGGAATTTGACCATTGATTTTTTGAATCAAGCGGCAGAGTTTTTTCACCTGATGGGGATCTCCAGGCCCACTGGATAAAATAACGCCATCGGGCTGCTGTTCCATCAGTTCATCATAAGAGATGTCATAGGGATAGACCGTGACATTACAGTCCCTTTGACTCAGCTGGCGTAAGACAGAGTGTTTGACACCTAAATCAATCAAGGCAATACTCTTTCCAAAACCTGGTACAGCATAGGCTGTTTTTGTCGAGACTTGACGCACTTGGTTTTTGGGAAGCACTGTCGCTCGCAACTGATCCAGGATATGCTCGATCGAATCCCCCTTGTTAATGACAGTCGCCTTCATCCGTCCATACTTGCGGACAATTTTTGCTACCTGTCTCGTATCAATCCCTACAATACCAGGGATTTTTTTTCGCTTCAAGAATTCATCCAAGGTCATCTGCTGCCGCCAATTGCTCGGCATCTCCACCAGATGCTGAACCACTACTGCTAAACAAGTGGGCGTAATCGATTCAGAATCGTCCCGATTGATCCCTGTTGCGCCAATAACTGGAAAGGTAAAGGAGAGGATCTGGCCACTAAAAGCCTGATCCGTGATCAATTCTTGATAGCCTGTCATGGCTGTCGTAAAGACCAATTCACCAGTCACATATAAGTCTGCACCAAAGGCTTCTCCTTCAAATACAGTCCCATCCTCTAGGACCAATAATCGTTTCATCGAACCCCTCCCTTCTTTTACACTAATCCAATTTTATCATAGTTCCTCAAAAAAAGGAAAGTCAGATTCCATGTAGCTCTCTACTCTGTCCTCTTTCTTTCCTTTCAATGAATTGTCAGTTTTCTTATTTTGCACCGCGACCTTTAAGGACGGCTTCAATGATGGCCATACGGACAAAGACACCGTTGGTCATTTGTTCTACGATGCGTGATTTAGGAGCTTCTACCAAGTGGTCCGCAATTTCAACGTCACGGTTGACTGGTGCTGGGTGCATCAAGATCGCTGTATCTTTCATACGGTCATAACGTTCTTGAGTCAAACCATGAAGACGGTGGTAGTTTTCTTTAGAGAAGAGTGATTCGTAATCATGACGTTCGTGTTGCACACGCAAGAACATCATCACATCTACTTCTTCAATGACTTCATCGATAGTGACGAAACTTCCATAGTCTTCAAATTCCGCACTTCTCCATTCGTCTGGACCTGCAAAGTAAAGGGTTGCTCCCAAACGTTTCAAGATTTGCATATTTGATTTTGCCACACGTGAATGATCCAAGTCCCCAGCGATACAAACTTTCAAGCCATCAAAGTGACCGAATTCTTGGTAAATGGTCATCAAATCAAGCAAGCTTTGACTTGGGTGTTGACCTGAACCGTCCCCACCATTGACGATAGAGGCTGTGATCGTTGGGCTTTCAACCAATTCTTTGTAGTAGTCCACTTCAGGGTGACGGATGACACAGACATCTACTCCAAGAGCTGACATGGTCAAGATGGTATCGTAAAGTGTTTCCCCTTTGTTCACAGAACTTGTCTTCACATCAAAGTCAAGGAGATCACATCCCAATTTCAACTCTGCCACTTCAAAGGCTTTGTGGGTACGAGTTGAAGGTTCAAAGAAAAGGTTTGAGATGATGTGTTGGTCTTCGTAGGATGCTTTAGCTCCGTTTTTGAACTCAATCCCACGTTTGATCAATGCCATTACTTCTTCATTGGTAAGAGTTTCCATTGAGACAAGGTTTTTAAGAGCGATTTGATTTTCAGACATGTTGATTCTCCTTTTATAATGTGAATGCAAATAGTTTATAATTTGTTTAAGCTTCTTTGATGAGGACGCGGTCTTGACCGTCTAGCTCCACCATCTCGACAATGATTTCCTCTGACTTACTTGTCGGGATATTTTTCCCAACAAAGTCCGGACGAATCGGCAACTCCCGATGCCCACGGTCGACTAGAACCGCAAGACTCACTCGAGCAGGACGACCGTGACTGACCAGATTGTCAATGGCAGCTCGAATCGTGCGACCTGTATAGAGGACATCATCGATCAAAATGACTTCTCTATGAGCGATATCAACTGGTAAGACCGTTGTATCCTCAGTCGCCTTCATGTCATCTCGGAAAGGCTTGGTATCTAGTTCTGCTACAGGGACATCGATTTGTTCCAGCTGAGAGAGGCGTTCTTGGATCCGGCGAGCGATGTAAACACCACGCGTCTTGATCCCCACCAGCACAATCTGGCTCAAATCTTTGTTTCGTTCAATGATTTCGTAGGTGATCCGGGTAATGGCCCGTTTCATCGTCAAATCATCAACGACTTCTTTGGTTTTCATTCAGTCCTCCTTAGTTGTAAAAGAAAAACCTCCTTTTTCAAGGAGGTTCAGCAAATGAATGGTCTAAGAGGATAGAGTCTCGCCCTATGGTCCTAGCCATTGTTTTTCACAGTCTCCTTGCCTGCCTCACGGGACAGGATTAAAGGATTTATTTAATTGAGATAACTATATCACAGTTTCAAACGACATGCAAGAAAAAACTCAACATTTTTCAAAAAAATTTAAAAACATGACTTTTCGTCTGAATAATGTTCGGCTTTTACTAAGAAACAGCCGATTTCCGCTTGATATTTTTAATCCCATAGAGCACATAGCCAGCTAAGAGGTAAGCGATAAAGATGATCACCACCCATTTGCCCACAAAAGCCCAGCCGTATTTATTAACATTGATAAAGAAATAGGCAAAGGGACTATCTTTTGCACCTGGAATTGGCCACTTCAAGACCAATCCATTGAGAAGGGCAAAGAGCATGTAAGCCAGGGGAATCGAGGTCCAAAGGAAGGGATCGAGCTTACGGTATTGCTTGGCTTTATCAATCACTAGAGTATCAAAGAAGAACATCAAAGGAACGATGTAATGACAGAGGAAGTTTTCCAAACGATAAAACTTCTCTGGTGTCGCAATAGGCGCCAACATAAAGTGGTAGATGACACAGGTGATCATAATGGACATGGTAACTGCGCCTTTCATACGAAGGTAGCCCTGAGTCTGGGTCGAACGACCTCGAACCATGCGCCAAACCATGTCTCCCATAAAGAACATGACCAACATATTGGATAAAATGGTGTAATAGAGCATCATGCCAAAGCCACCATGCTTGGTCAGTTGCAGATAAACACCGAGTACACTTAAGATAAACAATAGAAAACGATAGCTAAATAATAGTTTGAATTTCATAGTATCCTCCTGAAAGAAAAGGGGCTAGGCCCTTCTTCTTATCTTTAGATTTTCTTCACAAATTCTGATTTGAGTTTCATTGCACCAAAGCCATCAATCTTACAATCGATGTTGTGGTCTCCTTCCACGATACGGATATTTTTCACGCGCGTACCTTGTTTCAAATCTTTCGGTGCACCCTTCACTTTCAAATCTTTGATCAAAGTCACTGTATCGCCATCAGCCAATTTGTTTCCGTTGGCATCAATCGCTACGACACTCTCTTCTTCTTCGACCTCAGCTGGGTTCCATTCATACGCACACTCTGGGCACACCAAGAGCGCTCCATCTTCATAGACGTATTCAGAGTTACATTTTGGACAGTTTGGTAAGTTATTCATTTTTATCTCCTTATTCAAATTAACTTTCATAGTATACCATGAAAGCGAAAATTTGACAAATCCTGCTCGACTGTAGCATTTTCAAGAAAAAAGGAGGCGACTTGGCCTCCCTACATAGATAATATTTTTCAATCTTCCTGCAATTCTTGAATATCTCGAATCACGCGCACACCTGCTTGATTCTGCTCTCGCAGTTCAACATCAGAGTATGGGAAGGTATTGATCAAGATACTCTCCATCCCGATACTTTGGGCAACAGCGACATCTGTCGTAAAGTCATTCCCCACCATGACCGTTTTCTCAGGGTTCAACTGGTGTTCTTTAATGACTTCCAAGAGGAACTCTGGCTGAGGTTTACGAATACCTGCATCAGAGGACAAGTAAATGTCATGGAATAGATCTCTCAAACCAACCAAATCAATCTCTGGATTGGTAAAATCTGCTTGGGCATTGGATAAGAGAAAGATTCGGCAACCTGCAGCTTTCATATCCTCTAAAACTTCTTTCGTGTGAGGATAAAGCTCCAACCGCTTGCGAGAAAGGATACGGAAAGTCCTCGCAATCAAGCGTCCCCACTCTTTGAGGTGGGCAACACTGTTTCCACTTGGATGACCTTCTAAATACAATTGCACAAAGATGACCGTCAGATCAATCTCTGGATAGGCAACCTGCTTATCCTTGGCGATTTCTGCTTCAGCTTGTTGCACCAACTCTTTATAACGCAGTCGCAAGCCTTCTCCTGTGTAGCTTGCCCCGTAGGATTGGTAGATCTGAGCCATGGTATCCCATAAAATGGGACTCGACTCATCAGTTTCGATGTCGACCAAGGTTCCATAAAAATCAAAAATATAGTTTTTAAATGCGTACTTGTGCGGATTCATCTCTCACTCCCGTAACAAACATCGTAAAGGTTGCCTTGCAGACATTGGCCCCGTCTTGATTGGTAATATCGACATCCACAACTCTAGTCGTCCGTCCACTGTGGACGCATTCGCCATGGATCGTAAGGACATCCCCCAGACGCCCTGCTTTCAAGTAATTGATCGAGGATTGCAAGGTCACCCCATCGACCCCTTGAGAAACCACGACCAAACCACTGACTTGGTCACACAAGGTAAAGAGATAGCCTCCGTGCGCATTTCCATAATAATTGAGCGAGGATTCCACGACCTTGGTTGTCACCACTACATGGCCATCTCTCATCTTTTCGATTTCGTAATTTTCAAATGCAGCAATTGCATCAAAGTGAAAATCTTTCATATACTTGCCACCTTTTCTAGCATCTTTTCAACTCCTCTATCATACTACAATTAAGGAGTAGATACAAGCGAAGGGGCAATTCCTTAGAAGCAGAAAAGGAGACTCCAACTAAGTAAGAAGACGATACTAGGCACAATATATTTTCTTGGGTGCTTCCAACATTCCCTCTTTAAATTCCATTTTCTTAAAGGGAAATAGATTTCAATAAGTAAGTGCAAAAAAGCTTCCACTACTGCTAGAATCATGACTCCTAGTAAAAATAGAATCCCCAAGTCAGGCATGACCACCATTTTTAATAATAGAGCAACAAATAGATTCACAGCTAAGAAATAAGTCAGCAATACACGGTAATACATCAAGTAAAAGAACCGACTCTTAGGAAGTGACTTAACATGATCAATCAAATCTTTATCCGCGGAAATGAGGGTGGTTAATGGCGTATTGACAGAAGCCATCGTTAAAAGAATGATGATTTTTAAAGGAGCATCATAATCCTGTATCAGAATGAGAAGGAGGAAGATGAGAGTAAAGACAAAATTGATGGAAAAATAGCGCTCTTGAAACAAGGAAAGCCAAAAATAATTGCCACTTCTTCTCTTTGCGACGAGCAACTGATCATTTTTTGAAATCGCGACCAGGTCCTCATTTTTAAAAATTAAGACAGCAAGGAGGGCTGACAGTAAGATCATATAGGACACTTGTTGGACCCATAAAGAAAATACTGTGAGAACAGTCGTTACAAAAATGAGCACCCCTCCTAGAAAACTGGGCCTTGTATTGAACTGGATAAAGACATAAAACACACTCAATACCACCAGTAAAGATAGGTGGACAAGCTTAAAGGATTGTGGCAGGTCTAACTTGACTCCCAAAAAGAGGATCAATAACAGCACGCGCTCTAACAAATTGAGAAGAAAGGTTACTGTCAGAAAAGAACCTTTGAAACGATTGAGAGACAACGGAAGCTGGTAATAGGCCTGGACCCTGTCCATCGAAAAGTAGGAATACAACAATTGAAAGGTTGATAGAGCAGTGACAATAGCCGTACTGATCAATAAGACTTGAAAGCTCGTAGAAAATTTGCCCCCAACAACATGGTAATAAAGAGCAAATGCTAAGGAAGTCAAGAACAAAAAGAGCCGATTTTTGGATACCAAATCTCTAAAAATTGCTAGTAGCATGCTCTACCCCCTTTGACGATTGACGTCATGAAACCAATCTTCTAAATTCGATTCGATCGCGTCTAGGTGACCATCTTCAATAGTATAAGCTGTATCACAGACTCGAACGATACTCTCTGCGATATGCGAACTCATCAGAATAGAGCCTTCTTCTTTATACTGCAATAGTAAACCATATAGAAATTCTGTCGCATCAAAATCAAGGCCATCAAATGGTTCGTCCAAAATAAGGAGGGGAGGTTTGAGATAAAAAGCTGTGATCAAGAAGACTTTCTTCTTATTTCCCGTTGACAAACTACCGATATCGGTGTTGAGAAATTCTTCAAAATGAAAACCTAAGATCAGGTCCTACAATACCTTTTCATCTCTCTTTCGATGATACAAACGACAGACAAAATTAAAATAGTGAACAAAATCCCAGTTTAAAAAACTATTGTTTTCAGTAAAAACTGTATAGGTACGGCTCTTATAGAAATTCGTATGAAAAGAGGTCGCCTTATCTTCTATGGTAACAGACTCAACTGCATACTGCCGATGATCAAAGACACTGCTTAAAGCTTTTAGCAAGGTTGTCTTCCCAGCTCCATTTCGACCAATCAACCCTACTACAGAATGATTGGGTACAAGCAGATTCGTGTCTTTTATAACGGGCTTGTCTTTTTTATACCAAACATTTAGCCCCTTGATGTTTAAACACTCACTCTTCATCGACGCACTCCTTTATATAGGTAAGAAGCCCCAACCAAAAGCAACAGCAAAGCGTACAACCATTCCTTTTGAAAGGCAAAGACTAAGGCACCGATCAAGAAGCAAATTCCTATAAGGATTCTAAATTGTAATTTCATATCTTGCCTTCTTTCTATTCACAGTATGAAAGATTACAATTGTATTTTATGCTTATACTATAGTACTTTTTCTGAGCAGATTCAAGCACGAATGGAATATTCTTTCTTCTTTTACCTTACAAGCAAAAAAAGCTAGATACCTCTAGCTCTTTGCTTAAAATCTTAATTTTTCCCAGTCGTCGTCTGTCCGTTTGCGATAATAGAACTCAGACAAGTCCGGGTCTTCCATCACTTCCAGCAGAGGAAGCATGTCGTAGGACAAGTCCAACTTTTCTAATTGGTCCTTCTCAACCCAAGAAACTTCTCCTTCTTCAGATGATCTGAGCTGGCCTGTAAATTCTGTCGCTTTGTAGCAAAAGACAATATAGCGGCCTCCCTCATCTGGCTCCCAGTCTTTGACTGCGACCAGTTTTGGATCTGCAATTGTCAGTCCTGTCTCTTCGTAGACTTCACGAATGACGGATTCTACAAGGCTTTCTCCTTCTTCGATATGGCCACCTGGAAAAGCATGGCCAGCCCAGTGAGTCTTTTCAGGTGAGCGGTATTGGAGGACTACTTTTCCATTCGTAGGATCTTCTACCAAACAAAGATTGGTAAGTACAGTAGATGTTGCGCGTGACATAAATTTCCTTTCTATGATATTGACAATTAATCAATATAAATTTTTTTCTTTATCTCTTTTTTCATCACAAAGGGATTTACCAGCTCATGGTATTCATCATAGGCATCCAAAAAAGAGCCTCTCTGAAAGACAATTGACTTCTCTTTTAAATAATATTCCGAGTGAATCGTTACCGGACCATGGCCATCAAAGGTAAAAAGCAACTCAATGAAAAATGCTAGGATCAGGCTAGCAAAGAGACTCAAGAGAACACTCACAAGATTCTTCCAATTTGGTGCATGTTTTCGATAGAAGCGATACCAGCTGTGACATAGAATAGTCACAGCCCCTAGATACAACCAGGGATTCCAGAGGAGCGGCGTAAAGGCACAACCATTGAAGTCCAAAAGGAAGTTAGCAAAAACAAAAAGCAACAAAATCAGATACAAGATTCGAAACAGGTTCCGATACTTTCTCATGTTGATCTCTCTTTCTTAGTAATTGGTTTAAACTGGATCTCCTAAAGTAACATCAACAGAATATGATAACCTAACCGGAGCCAATGTTCTATAAGGGGCGTATCCGGATCATTTTTTTTGCTGTCTAAGAATAGACTTAGCGATAATAAAAGTAAGCTAAGTGCTATAACTATTTTAAGAACCAATCTCATACCACCAAGAGCTAAAGAAACTATTGAACCAATTAGTGGTAAAGGGGAAAATATAAATGCCACTATGCCGAAATAGATCTTAATCAATGATAAAACCAATAAACCATAAACAACAATCTTCGTAAATAGAGAGACTCTTTTATCTTCTTTTTTCAGTTTTGAAATGAAATAGATGACATAGATCATATACATAAACAGCAACATATTTATTTCCCCTATTTCCCATGGATTTTAATTCTATTTTATCCAACATCCGTTAAGAATACAACCGCTTGCCTAGAAATGTCCAACAAAGACAAGGACAGGATCAGAGTTTCTTCACTTCTGCTGCGACCTTTTGGAGATGCTGTTCCCGCATGCTAGCAGTGTTCACATCCCGTCCAACCTCTCCCAAGATACACACGCGTTTGGTTTTAATCCCACAGTGGTTCAAGACGGCATTTTTCAAAACAGAGATGCCATAACTATCCGGAATGTTGAGAGGACCTGAAAAGATCTTATACCACCAAGTAGGCGCCATGGAGGTCGCATAAATACTGGCCGTTTTCCCTTTTAGCAACTTCTTGAATTGCTTGCCTCTCAGGTAATTCCAGATAAAGCTCCCCTGATCATTAGCCGAGTAGGCAATCCCCGGTGTAAAGACCCGATCAATCCATCCTTTCATAAGGCTCGGCATACTACTCCACCAGATAGGATAAACAAAGATGAAATGATCTGCCCATTGGATCCATTCTTGAGAACGAAGGATAAAGGAATCTTCCTCCATCCGCTTTCGATAACCATAGCGAAGGACAGGATCAAAGTCCTCTTCATTGAGATTGATCACTTTAAGCTCGTGGTGATTTGAGTCAATAGTTTCGACAATGGTTTGAAAAATAGCCTGACAGTAACTTTCCTTATCTGGATGCCCATTGATGACTAGAATTTTCATTCGACTTCTCCTTCATTTCTTTAGTTCATTCTATCTCTTTTATTTTTTTACTTGATTAATTGATAATGATTCAAAGATTGATAGATACGTTCTTTAAGAATTATTATTTGAAGAACACATCATCCGCAACTCCTTAACAGGTTTTCCAAGTTCAAGTATTTTTTCTTGACCATCAAAAGTAAAACCCATTTTTTGATAGAAAGCAATGGCTCGCTTATTATCTTTCAAAACCCATAAATAAATTTCAGAGAAATGATCGAGAGCAGCAAATGCAGCATGCATTAACTGTTTACTCACACCTTTTCCATAGTAATCTTTTAAAACATATAAGGCGATGATTTCACCAGCTTGAATGGCTTCATCACAAAAATTTCCATAGCTGATAAATCCAACGACCTTCTTTCCATCCATCGCAATCAAGGTATTTTCTGGATACTTTTGACTAAAGAAACGACATCTATCTAATGTCATCGTCTCCTGATATTCCGCGGGTAAAAGATTGTCATAAGCCTCTCTCCACGTTTGCCAATGAACGAGAGATTTTCCTTCTATCTCTTCAGGAGTTTCCATTGTTTTAATGATAATCTTCATTCTTCCCTCCTTTCTAATCCAAGGCCTTCACTTCCAACATCATATCGCGGATCTGTGCTGCCAACTCAAAATCAAGCAATTCGACGGCTTCTTGCATTTGGCCTTGCAGTTTCTTGACCAGTTCCTTGCGCTCTTGGCGGTTGAGGCTGGTGATATCCACTTCCTTGTCCTCTTCCTTAGCCACAGCCTTGGTAACAGAGATGAGATCACGGATTTCCTTCTTAATGGTTTGTGGGACTATTCCATGCTCTTCATTATAGGCCATTTGAATCTGACGACGGCGGGCCGTTTCATCGATCGCACGTTGCATAGACTGGGTCATGGTGTCCGCATACATAATCACGTGACCCTCACTATTACGGGCTGCACGCCCGATGGTCTGGATCAGTCCGCGTTCATTGCGGAGGAAACCTTCCTTATCCGCATCGAGAATGGCCACCAGACTAACTTCTGGTACGTCTATCCCTTCCCGAAGCAGGTTGATTCCGACCAAGACATCAAAAACACCCAGACGCAAATCACGGATGATTTCTGTCCGCTCCAAGGTCTTAATGTCCGAGTGCATGTATTTGACCTTGACACCCATTTCTTTAAAGTAGTCGGTCAAGTCTTCTGCCATCTTCTTGGTCAGGGTGGTGACAAAGGTCCGCTCTCCCCGTTCTACACGCGCATTGATCTCACCCAAGAGATCGTCCATTTGTCCCATGGTCGGACGCACTTCCACCTCAGGATCGAGTAGACCCGTCGGACGAATGATCTGCTCGATGACGGTATCGGTTTGTTCCATCTCATAATCACCCGGTGTCGCAGACACATAGACGATCTGGTGGACATGGCTTTCAAACTCCTCACGACGTAGTGGCCGGTTATCCAAGGCAGACGGCAAACGGAAACCATAGTTGACCAGCATTTCCTTGCGTGAGCGGTCTCCATTGTACATGCCCTTGATCTGTCCCATGGTCATGTGACTTTCATCGATCATAATGAGAAAATCTTCTGGGAAGAAGTCAAGAAGGGTGTATGGAGGCTCACCTTCACTCCGTCCATCCATGTGACGAGAGTAGTTTTCGACACCATTGGTGTAGCCCATCTCTCGTAGCATTTCAATGTCATACTCCGTCCGTTGTTTTAAGCGTTGAGCTTCTAAGAGCTTGCCTTCTTTTTCAAAGACCTTCAACTGCTCTTCTAGTTCCGCCTGAATCTTGGCAATCGCTACTTCCATATGGTCGTCATTGGTCACGAAGTGAGTGGCTGGGAAAATGGCCAAGTGGTCCACATCTCCCAGAACCTGGCCTGTCAGAGCTTCAATCTCACGAATCCGCTCAATCTCGTCTCCAAAGAACTCCACCCGAAAGGCATGTTCATCGCGCGAAGCTGGGAAAATCTCGACCACATCTCCCCGAACACGGAATTTCCCCCGTTGAAAGTCGATGTCATTGCGCTCAAACTGGATGTCCACCAGGTCATTGAGCAGACGATCACGAGAAATTTCCAGACCGGGGCGTAAGCTGACCACGCTATCGGCATATTCCTTCGGCGAACCCAAACCATAAATACAAGAGACAGAAGCAACAACGATCACATCATTGCGCTCTAAGAGGGCTGATGTCGCGGAGTGACGAAGCTTATCAATCTCATCATTGACCGAGCTATCTTTTTCGATATAGGTGTCGCTCGATGGCACATAGGCTTCTGGCTGGTAATAATCATAGTAAGATACGAAGTACTCAACCGCATTCTCTGGAAAGAATTCCTTGAACTCCCCATAGAGCTGACCTGCTAGGGTTTTATTATGGGCGATGACCAGGGTCGGTTTATTGACTTGGGCGATGACCTGACTCATGGTATAGGTCTTCCCCGTACCAGTCGCCCCCATCAGGATTTGCGCCTTCTCACCACCCTCGATGTTATCCACCAACTGTTCAATCGCCTGCGGTTGATCCCCAGACGGTTGGTATTTCGATACTAGTTTAAATTTATTATCTGTTACTCGATTAATCATACTTTCTTCCTTTGGTTATACTTCCCTTATTTTACCATAATAGATGATATTTCTCTGACTTTTGAGGAGAGAATCCTCACATAGAAAAAGACCAGCTCAAGTACCGGTCTTCATTTTCATCATCATTTCCTATCAGTCATGACACACTAGTTCATTATCAACTCTTTCTTTCCTTTCCCCTAAGCGATAAACAATCACTAGGGATACAAGAAGAACCAAAGTGGTAATGATTGATCCTTCTGCTCCAAATGTCCCTCCGGTCAACCAGTCGGGTCCAGATCCCATGGTAAAGCTAAAGATAGACGCATCTGCGCCTGTGCCACTGACTTGAAAACCAAGGAGATTTCCTTGTACATAGTTCCAAGTGCCGTGTTGAGCGACCACTAGCCAGATACTATCGGTGTAGATAAAAAGCAGACCAGCTAGCACCCCATCAAGGATGATATTCAGAACGGATAAGAAGGTTACTCCTGCATTACCCATATGCAGAATGCCAAAGAGACTACTAGAAATCACGATCGCTAAAGGCAGATTAGTTCTTGCAGCAATCCGAGTCAGGAGCCAACCTCGTGTGGCCACTTCTTCCGTCCCCCCTTGGAGAAGCCAAAATGGGAATAAGCCGAGGATAAAGAGGAGGGGTTCTAAACTTAATTCATTAAGCTCAAAAGACCCAATTCCACTTACTTGGTAGACAAGCGCGATCACTCCCATTTGAACAAGTGAAATCATGATTCCCCAACCTAGATACTTAAGCCAATTTCTTTTTAGAAAGCCTAAGCTTGATAAAGCATTCTTCTCTATGACCTTCACCCAAAAAATAAAGAGAAATAGTATGATTACAAAACTGAAAAGCTCATAATAGAGAAGATAATGGTAGAAAAATTCTTGAATACTTGCTATCCCATTTCCTGGTGAAAAGAAGTCCACTAGAAAACCGATCACTAAGGAAAATGGCCCCACAAGTTCACTACCAATCCAAAGTCCTCCTTCTATAAAGAGGAATGCTAATAATACATAGAATAGTATAGAAATAAGAACTGGCCATGGGGTGTTAGTTTTTATATCCTGAATCATCTTTCCTTTCTTCATGATCAACCTCCATTTATCTGATAGTTCCATTGTAGCAAAGAAAATCTAGAGCTGCAATATCGTCTCATGTTATAAAACCTAACATGAAAACTCGATTTTTCTTGCAAAGCAAACTATTTTCTGATATAATAGCTTTTGTAGAAAAACATAAGGCCATTCATACTCGATTTGGTATGGATGATTTGTTTTTTTAAGGCCATCCTTTGGTCAATGTGCTCATGGGTCAAAACCCAAAAGAGAAAAGAATTTATAAGGAGACAGAAATGAAGAAAAAATTACTAGCATGTTTGCTTTTCTTATTTCCTTTCGTTGCATTCGCTGGTCATGCTCATGCTGAAACGATCAAGGTCGTTTTCGACACAGCATATGCACCGTTTGAATTTAAGGATTCAGATCAAACCTATAAAGGAATTGACGTAGAAATCTTGGACAAGGTCGCTGAAATCAATGGCTGGGATTTGGACAAATCCTTCCCGGGATTTGATGCAGCGGTCAATGCAGTTCAAGCTGGTCAAGCGGATGCCATCATGGCAGGGATGACCAAAACAACAGAACGTGAAAAAGTCTTCACCATGTCTGATACTTACTACGATACAAAAGTTGTCATTGCGACTAAAAAAGCTGACAAAATCACTAAGTACAGCCAATTAAAAGGGAAGACAGTCGGTGTCAAAAACGGAACTGCAGCCCAACGCTTCCTCGATAAAAACAAGGACAAATACGGCTACAAGATCAAGACTTTTGATACGGGTGATCTCATGTACAACAGTTTATCAGCTGGTGCAGTGGATGCAGTCATGGATGATCAACCCGTCATTCAATATGCCATTCAAAAGGGTCAGGATCTAGCTATCAATATGGATGGGGAAGCAGTTGGTGGCTTTGCCTTTGGTGTTAAAAAAGGTGGAAATCATGAAAAGTTGATCACTGAATTTAACAAGGCTCTCGCTCAAATGAAAGCTGATGGAACACTTGATGAGATTATCAAAAAATGGACAGGTGAAAGCCAATCATCAAGTAACAGTGCCGTTCCAGAAACCACTACTCCTGCTGGTCAAAAAGCAACTCCTAAAAAATCAAAATATAGCATTTCAAGTGATTCTTCCTTTGCACCATTTGTCTTCCAAAATGGAAAAAACAAATACACAGGAATCGATATGGACTTGATCAAGGCTATTGCTAAAGACCAAGGATTTACCATCGAGATTGACAATCCTGGATTTGATGCTGCGGTAAGTGATGTTCAATCCGGCCATGCGCAAGGAATGATCGCAGGGATGACTGTTACAGATGCTCGGAAAGAAACATTTGATTTTTCTGAACCATACTACACGGCCAATTCTATTCTAGCCGTTCAAGAAAGTAGCAAGATTGATTCTTATGATGACCTTAAAGGAAAGACAGTCGGTGTTAAAAACGGTACTTCCTCACAAAACTTCCTTGAAGAAAACCAAAAGAAATATGGTTACAAGATCAAAACGTTCTCTGACGGAGCTTCTATGTATGATAGTTTGAATTCTGGTTCTGTTGCGGCGATCATGGATGACGAACCTGTTATCAAATACGCTATTAAACAAGGACGTAAATTCAAAACACCTATCGAAGGTACTCCAAGTGGTCAACTAGCATTTGCCGTTAAAAAAGGAGAAAATCCTGAATTGATCGAAATGTTCAATAACGGGCTTGCAAACTTGAAGAAAAGTGGCCAATACCAAAAGATTCTTGATAAATACCTTAAATCAGATAGCAAATCTACTTCAAGTACAGCTGTAGATGAAACAACGATTTGGGGCTTGCTCCAAAACAATTACAAACAATTGTTAAGTGGTTTGGGTGTGACTCTAGCCCTTGCACTTCTCTCTTTCGCGATTGCTATGGTGATCGGTGTTATCTTTGGGATGTTTAGTGTTAGCCCTTATAAATGGCTCCGCTGGACAGCAGAAATCTTTGTCGATGTTATTCGTGGGATCCCATTGATGATCCTTGCTGCCTTCATCTTCTGGGGAATTCCAAACTTGATTGAATCGGTCACAGGTCATCAATCCCCAATCAACGACTTTGTTGCAGGTACCATCGCCCTCTCCCTCAATGCTGCTGCCTATATTGCAGAAATTGTTCGTGGGGGGATCCAAGCTGTACCGATTGGACAGATGGAAGCCAGCCGAAGCCTAGGAATCTCCTATGGCAAGACCATGCGTAAGATCATCTTGCCACAAGCAACCAAACTCATGCTTCCAAACTTTGTTAACCAATTCGTCATTGCCCTGAAAGATACGACTATCGTTTCTGCGATCGGATTGGTAGAACTCTTCCAAACTGGTAAGATCATCATTGCTCGAAACTACCAAAGTTTCAAAATGTATGCGATCCTTGCCGTCTTCTACCTCGTGATTATCACCTTGCTAACACGATTCGCAAAAAAATTAGAAAAGAAGGTTAACTAATGGCTAAATTAAAAATTGATGTCCATGACCTCCACAAATACTATGGTGAAAATGAGGTCTTAAAAGGAATCTCAACAAAATTCTACGAAGGGGATGTGGTCTGCATTATTGGACCGTCCGGTTCTGGTAAATCGACCTTCCTTCGTAGTCTCAATCTCCTCGAAGAAGTGACAAAAGGTCAAATTACCGTAAATGGATATGATCTAACCGATCCAAAAACCAATGTTGATTTGGTCCGTGAAAATATCGGGATGGTTTTCCAACACTTCAACCTTTTCCCTCACATGAGCGTCCTTGAAAACATTATGTTTGCGCCAGTAGAGCACAAACTGATGACCCGTGAAGAAGCTCAAAAAGTCGGAATGGAATTGTTGGAAAAAGTTGGACTCGCAGATAAAGCCGATGCCAATCCGAACAGCCTTTCCGGTGGTCAAAAACAACGTGTGGCCATTGCCCGTGGACTCGCCATGAATCCAGATATTATGCTCTTTGACGAACCTACTTCTGCCCTTGACCCTGAGATGGTTGGAGATGTATTGAACGTTATGAAAGAGTTGGCAGAGCAAGGCATGACCATGATCATCGTTACCCACGAGATGGGATTTGCCCGCCAAGTAGCCAACCGCGTCATCTTCACAGCAGACGGTGAATTCCTCGAAGACGGCAAACCAGACCAAATCTTCGACAACCCACAACACCCACGCTTGAAAGAATTCTTGGATAAGGTTTTAAACGTTTAAAATGATAAAAACGAGTGGTTCCTGAAGCATCTAGCAATTTTGCTAGATGCTTTTTTAGACTAAAAAAGCATTTTCAAAATTGAAAATGCTTTTCATTTTAACTAATCTGTTGCTGAGCTGTCTGCATCTTGTAGTAAACACCTTGTGCTTGCATTAGCTCTTCATGAGTACCATGCTCAACAATATCGCCATCCACCATGACAAGGATCATATCGGCATTTTGAATGGTAGACAAGCGGTGAGCAATGATAAAGCTGGTCCGTCCCTTCATGAGCTGATTAAAGGCGTCTTGAATCAAGACCTCAGTCCGAGTATCGATGGACGATGTCGCCTCATCTAAGATCAAAATCTTAGGAACTGAAAGGAAAACCCGCGCAATCGTTAAGAGTTGGCGTTGACCTTGGGACAAAGACTCTCCAGCATCTGAAAGATACGTATCGTACCCTTTTGGCAACTGCCGAATGAAGAAATCTGCATTGGCTGCTTTGGCTGCTTCTATGACTTCTTCTCTAGTTGCATCTGGACGAGAAAAGGCGATATTTTCATGAATGGTCCCAACCTTGAGCCAGGTTTCTTGCAGAACCATACCAAACTGTTGGCGGTAAGAAGCACGGGTGTAGTCCGTAATTGGTACCCCATCAATCGTGATCTCTCCTGAGTTAACAGGGTAGAAACGCATGAGCAGATTAATCAAGGTCGATTTTCCTGCTCCTGTAGGGCCTACAATGGCCACTTTACTGGCAGCTGGAACCTGAATGGTTAAATCTTTGATCAAGGTTCGTCCCAAATCATAGCCAAATGAGACGTGCTCAAAACCAATCGCACCTTTGACATCCTGACTTTCCAGAACTTGATGGCCCGTCTCTTCAATCTCAGCTTGATCCAAAACGCTGTACAAACGCTCTGCGCAGGCAAGGGCGCTTTGGAGTTCTGACAAGACGGAGGAGATGTCATTAAAGGGCTTGGTGTATTGGTTGACATAATTGAGGAAGGTCACCAATTGACCAACAGTAAAGTGAGATCCCGAAATAATGCGTACAGCACCAAATCCAGCCACTACTGCATAAATCAAGGCATTCACAAAGCGAGTGGCAGGGTTGACAGTTGAGGAATAAAAGACAGCGGATTGGGAATAGTTGGCATAGCTTTCATTCGTCCCTTTAAAAGCCTTACGGAATTGATCCTGAGCATTAAAGGACTGGATCAAACTTTCCTGGGTCAAAGACTCTTCGATCAACTGGGTTTGAAGACCACGCGCCTTGGTCTGCTTTTGGAAAAGCGTATAAGAACGCTTAGCAATAAAACGAGCAATCACCAGGGATAAAGGGGTCAAGACCAGAACCGCCACCATCATAAAGAAATCCAATTCTGCCATGGTCACGATGGTGACAAGAATGGTTAAGAGGCCTACAAAGAACTGGTTAAAAACCATGAGAAGACCGCTATTAAGTTGCTCTACATCGGTCGTGAGGCGACTGACAAAGTCCCCGCTCCCTTGTTTATCTAGATAAGACAAGGGCAATCGATGCACTTTTTCCATCACTTCTGCTCTCAGGCTTTGGCTAAACCGATAGACCAATTGATTGTAGGCAAGAGGATTGATCCATTGGATCAGGGTATTGGCCACAATGACCAGAACCATTTGGATCAAAACAGGCCATAAGACTGTCATCCCTTGAGGATTGATGACTAAATCAACTGCATGTCCGATCAGGATCGGTAACCAAACCGTTAAGGCCACTTGAACGATAGTTCCGATACTGGCTAGAATCAGGAGCCCGGGATGGTGAGCAAAATCTCTAAACAGACGTTTTAAATAACTAGAACGTTTTTGACTCATGCTTCCTCCCTCCCGTGTTGTGAATAATGAATTTCTTGATAAATCTCATTGGTAGACAAGAGGAAATCATGATTTCCCAGTCCTACTTGATGTCCCTTGTTCAAGACCAAAATCTGATCAGCAGACTTGAGACTATTGGTTCGTTGTGATACTAAGATCAAACTCGTATCACTCAATTCTTCTTTAATCGATTTTAAGAGACGAGCTTCCGTCAAATAATCCAAGGCAGAAGTTGAATCATCCAAAATCAAGAAAGGAGCCTTCTTCAAAAGGGCACGCGCAATGGTCAACCGTTGACGTTGGCCACCTGAGAAATTTCGACCAAAGGCTTCCACTGGCTCATCGAGTTGTCCTTCTTTTTCACGGACAAAATCAGCCGCCTGAGCCGTTTCTAGTGCCCACCACAAATCTTCATCCGATAGATTTTCTTCCATTCCAAGTAAGAGATTCGAGCGGATGGTTCCTCTAAAGAGCTCTGCCTTCTGTGGGACAACAGCTACCCACTCCCGCCACTCCTTAAGAGTTTTAGGAGAGTGACCTTGATGAAAGAGGGCTAATTTTCCCTGACTAACGGCATACAAGTGACTCAATAACTGAACCAGGGTGGATTTCCCAGATCCTGTACCACCGATAATTCCCAACATCTGTCCATGATCCAGATCAAAGGAAATATCTTCTAGAGCTGGACTTGAAGCCGTTGGATAGGTGAAAGAAACTTCCTCTGCGCTAATCGCTTCTTGCTCTCTTGCAGTTTCTTCTGGCAAAGCTTCTAGGAGGTCTTCTTCCTTCAAATCAAAAATCTCTTGGACACGCTTGGCAGAAATATAGCTGACATTTAAAGACGTGACCAGCATCGCCAGTTTGATCAATTCTGTTAAAATTTGTAATAAATAATTGACCAAAGCGACCAACATCCCTTGGGTTAAAAGACCAGCAGAGATATTCAATTGTCCTTGCCAAATGACACAAACCAAGGTCGTATTGACCACAAGGAAGGTCAAGGGACTGACCAAACTAGACCAGATACCAGCGCGAATTTGCCAGATCTTGTAGTCCTGATTGACCTCTCTAAAGTCCTCTAATTCACTAGACTGTTGTCCAAAGGCCCGAATCACCCGCATCCCTTGAAATTGCTGACGCGTCACCGTCACCATCCGGTCTATGATTTTCCGAATCTTAGCAAAAAGAGGATTGACAATCCGAGACATGATCACAATAATCAAGGTTAAAATCGCCACCATCCCCAAGAACCAAAGAGTGAGTTTAGGACTGATAGTAAAGGCCATGATGATAGAACCAAAGACAATAATCGGTGCTCTCAAAAAGAGGCGCAAGAATTGGTTGATCCCAACCTGAATTTGATAGGTATCAGAAGTGAGACGGGTTACCAAACTAGAAGTCCCGATTTTATCGCGCTTGTCCTTTGGAAGCGATAAGATCTTCTCATACAAATCCTTGGTCATCTCACGGGTAAAGCCGACAGCTGCTTTAGAAGAAAAATACTGGGCCGTAATAGCTACGACAACCCCAAAGCTCGCAAATAAAAACAAAACACCGACCGTCATCACGACTGCGCTCGTTTCCTTTTTCGGAATGACCTGATCGACCAAGTGGGCGATGATTAAGGGGACACACAATTCAAAAATAGCTTCTAAGAGTTTAAACACGGGCCCTAGAAGAGTTTCCCATAGATAGCCCTTAAAATACTTCAATAATGATTTCATACGACTCGATTCTTTTTTTAATGGATATACATATTTTACCACAAATTCTTAAGATGAAAAAACTCTCCCTGCAGAGCAGAGAGAGTTGAATACTGACCAGATGAAGGTTGAAATCTTATTCCTTCTTTGTTACCTTGCTTAAGGTCTTGCCCATTTTCCCCAATCCAAACATCAAGAGAGGGAAAGAGAATAGCGTTATAAGGCCTAATACGATAAAGACTGCTACAAAGCCACAGCTATCAATGAACCAACCAGTCAAAGGGAAGATGACAATCATAGATAGACTAAACATCATCGAATTGATACTCAGCATGGTTGCTCGTACACTGGAAGGCAGATAAGCCTGTAAATCATTGTAGTAGATGGGTTGATAAACGGCATAAAGGGCATTGGTCAAGAGATAGACACACAGATAGGCGAATGGAGTCTTTACACCTACCAAAAGCAAGACCAAACCTGTCAGTGCAACCAGAATCGGAAAGACTTGATTACTATTCCATTTTTTCCCGATTTGACTGGCCAAATAAACCGCTAGGAGATTGAATCCACTACCAATTAACATGATGAGCGAAACTTGCCAACTGGCTAAGTCACTGATTTTCTGTTGGTAGTAAAAATAAAACATACACATGATGGTCCCTACCAACTGATAGGTGAGCATCCAGTAAAACAAGACTGGTTTGTCCTGCCATTCTTGTTTCACTACCTCCAATATCCGCTTTAAGGTCAAATGATTTCTTTCATCACTCTTGCTCTCTGGCTCCTTCATCAGAAAGATCAAAAGAATAGAAAGCAAGGAAAGCCCAATAGCAATATAATAGGTCCAAGCCAATGCTCCGTGAATAAAGAAGCCTGCCACGACTGTACCTAACGTTCGGGTGACTTCAGCCACACCAGACAAGAAGCTAGAAATCTGAAGATAACGGTCTTTTTGACCTGCTTCTACCGCTGAATCAAATAAGAAAGCTGTACTAGTCCCCGAGTCAAAATTATAAGACCAAGCATTGACCATCATAGCAATCGCATAGATCCAAAAGTTCCCCTGACCAAATAAAATCAAGATAGAAGATCCAATACTGGACAAGCGAGCCAAATAGAGATTGGTCTTGTAGCTAAAGCGATCGGCTAACATACCAGATGGGATCTCACACAAGAGACTCGTCCCATGAAAGATACTCTCTAATAAACCAATCTGAAGCAAAGAAAGACCATTTTGAATAAAAAAGAGAATCCAAAAACTGGTGATTCCAAAATAAGATGTAAATTCCAAACCTGCTAGGAGTGAAATATTGCGTTTGTAAGTTCTTTTAAACATTGTTTTTCCTCTTTCAATAGATTATATAAGTGTTTCTAAAAGACTTACTTAGATTTGCCTACATTTTCTCCACCTCCTTCATTCTTGCTTGATTCAGTTCTTGACGCAATTGGGTCACTTGATTAGACAAGGACACCAACAATTCGGTTTGCAACTTTTGAATTTCCAGTAAATCCGTCTGGTCTTGCTGCACCATATGATCAATCTTCGTATGCAACAAGCGAATTTCCCGTTCAGACTCCATATTGACGTTAAAGTCATTTCGCGCTTGCAGGCGATCATAATCTGCTGCCCTGTTTTGGCTCATCATGATCAAAGGAGCTTGAATCGCCGCAATCGTAGAAAGTGCTAGATTCAGCAAGATGAAAGGATAAGGGTCAAAATTCCAGCCAAAGGGATGCAAGACATTGATCAACATCCAGATAGCCATCATCATGATGAAGCTAATAATAAAGGTCCAAGAACCACCGAAGCGCGCAACCGAATCCGCCACCCGCTGACCGAAGGTATAGCTGGCTGTCAAGCGGTCTTCAACGTTAAAGGGACGCTCGCTTTCAGGCATGACACCTGTCACCTGCTGTTTAATGGCTTCGTTTTTATCATTGGCACGCTCAATAATCTGTCCAAGATAATCCATACAATATTGGCTCAAATTTTTATACGTGATAAAATCATCCATTTGACTTTCAGGATAGGAAGTCTTGAGCATCTGTTGAATGGAATGGTCTAGATCTGCGATCAAAGACCCCTGACCATCCTCGTATTCTTTCCCATCAATGATGTCTATTTTCAGCATTGAAATTCCTTTCATAGTTTTTTGAAGCAGATAAAAGTGAAAAACGCCTAATGGCGTTTTTACGTCTATTAAGGTTTGATACGATGCAACATACGTGGGAACGGAATGGCTTCACGAATGTGTTTTGTACCAGCCGCGAAAGTGACCATCCGTTCAATCCCAATACCAAATCCACCGTGTGGAACTGTACCGTATTTACGAAGGTCAAGGTAGAATTCATACTCTGTACGATCCATGCCAAGAGATTCCATCTTCGCAACAAGGGCGTCGTAGTCTTCCTCACGCATAGATCCACCGATGATTTCTCCGTAGCCTTCTGGTGCGAGCAAGTCTGCACAAAGCACGCGATCTGGGTTCCCAGGAACTGGCTTCATGTAGAAGGCCTTGATATCTGATGGGTAGTTGATCACAAAGGTTGGTAGACCAAAGTGATTTGAAATCCATGTTTCATGTGGTGAACCGAAGTCATCTCCATGTTCCAAATGCTCATAATCCGCATCTTCATCATTTTCATGCTCTTGCAAGAGATCAATGGCTTCATCATAAGTGATCCGTTTGAATGGTTCCGCAATATAGCGTTTCAAGAGCTCAGTATCACGCTCCAATGTTTCCAAGGCTTGAGGAGCACGATCCAAAACACCTTGAAGAAGGGCTTTTACATAAGCTTCTTGCAAATCAAGTGACTCATCGTGTGTCAAGTAAGAGTACTCCGCATCCATCATCCAGAATTCAGTCAAGTGACGACGAGTTTTTGATTTTTCAGCACGGAATACCGGACCAAAGTCAAATACGCGACCAAGGGCCATAGCACCTGCTTCCAGATAAAGCTGACCGGATTGGCTTAAGTAAGCTGGTGTTCCAAAGTAATCTGTTTCAAAAAGTTCAGTTGAATCTTCCGCCGCATTTCCTGAAAGAATTGGGCTGTCAAACTTTATGAAGCCATTCTTATCAAAGAATTCATAAGTTGCATAGATGATAGCATTACGAATTTGCATCACGGCTACTTGCTTACGTGAACGCAACCACAAGTGGCGGTTGTCCATCAAGAAGTCTGTCCCGTGTTCTTTAGGAGTGATTGGGTAATCTTGAGATTCACCGATCACTTCGATGTCTGTAATATCCAATTCGTAACCAAATTTAGAACGCTCGTCTTCTTTGACAATACCAGTTACAAACACTGATGTTTCTTGGCTCAAGCGTTTGATGGTATCAAATTTTTCAAGCCCCACTTCTTCGCCGAATTTTTCGATAAAGTTTGGTTTAAAAGCCACACCTTGGAAAAAGGCAGTCCCGTCACGCAATTGCAAGAAAGCAATTTTTCCTTTACCTGATTTGTTGGCCACCCAAGCACCGATTGTCACTTCTTGACCAACATAGTCTTTTACTTCGATGATAGTAATCCGTTTTGTCATCATTCATCTTCCTTTTCTCGTTAAACTTGTCCGAAGACATTATCTTCTTAATTGTATCATAAAAAGGCTTTCAGTGCTAGGCTCTACCTGTGAAAACCAGATTTTTTTTTAAAGAAAAAGATCCTCAGCTCATTACTAAGGATCTTGTATTTTTATTTTTCCATAAAGGCCTTGAGGCGGCGAACAGCTTCTTTCAGGGTATCCAAATCTGTCGCATAAGACAAGCGAACATTTTCAGGAGCACCAAAGCCAGCTCCCGTTACTAAAGCAACCTCTGCTTCTTCTAAAATTGCTGTGGTAAATTCCGTCACATCTGTATACCCCTTCATCTCCATGGCCTTCTTGACATTTGGGAAGAGATAGAAGGCTCCTTGAGGTTTGATGGCTTCAAAACCAGGTACTTCATTCAACAAAGGATAAATAGTATTCAAGCGCTCTTCAAAAGCTTGACGCATGATCTCAATAGAAGATTGATCTCCTGTGAGGGCTTCGATTGCGGCATATTGGGAAACGGTCGTTAAGTTGGAAGTTGTTTGGCTGATCACCTTGGCCATAGCTCCGATAATCTCAGGATCTCCTACAGCAAAACCAACCCGCCAACCAGTCATAGCATAGGTTTTAGAAACTCCGTTAATCACGATGGTTTGCTTGCGAATCGCTTCTGATAAGCTAGAAATGGGCGTAAAGGTATTGCCATTGTAGACTAATCGCCCATAGATATCGTCTGCCAAAATCAAGATATCATGCTCGACAGCCCAGTTTCCGATTGCTTCGAGTTCTTCTTTACTGTAGATCATTCCTGTTGGATTGGATGGCGAATTCAGCAAGACAACCTTGGTCTTGTCTGTCCGTGCTGCTTCCAATTGCTCTACCGTTGCCTTGAAGTGATTTTCTTCTGTTGTTTGGAAAGTAACAGGTGTGCCTTCTACCATCTTCACCTGGTCTACATAAGAAACCCAGCAAGGGGTTGGAATGATGACTTCATCACCTGGATTGATGACAGAAGTAAAGAAGGCATAGAGGATAAACTTAGCACCAGTACCGACCACTACTTCATTCCGGTTCACAGCATAGCCATAAAACTCTTTCATGTAGTCGCTAATGGCATCCTTCAATTCTGGAAGTCCAGATGCTACCGTATAAAAGCTAGCGCGACCATCCTCGATCGATGCGACTGCTGCTTCTTGAATATTTTTTGGAGTCGCAAAGTCAGGTTGACCAAGCGTCAAACTCAAGATATCACGACCTTCAGCTGCCAAAGCTTTGGCACGCGCATTTGCAGCCAAAGTCACGCTTTCTTCCATTTCCAATACACGATTTGATAATTTCATATTTCCTCCTCAAATCTTAAAAAACACCGGTGACTTTCCCAGTCTTGAAATCCACCACATAATAAGAGCTCCCAGCCTTGACTTCCCAGATCGGTTTGCCTTTAAAGCGTCCAAAAGTTACCCCATCAATCGCGTCCTGACTCTTCTCTTTGACGACAAAAGCTGCCTCTTTAGAACTAACTCCTTCTTTCAAAGGGTAAGTATAGACTGCATCATCCACCTGCCCTACTAAGACCGCTAGTTCTTTCCCCTCTTGGTCCTTGCCAATAAAGGAAAGATAGGCTTCTTTGCCATGAAAGAAACTCTCCGTCTCAATGGTAGCAATCGAAGAGTGCGACAGCGCTATGTTTCTTGCTTGTGCAATTTGATCCTGCATGCGATCAGAAGTTTTTTCAGCAAGAAATAACCAAGAAAAAAGCACCGTCAGCACTAAGATACAGACTCCTATTATATGTTGCCATATGATAAAAAGATTATTTTTCTGTTTCACTCCCCCATTATACACCAAACCTACCTAGAATTCTATAGATTTTCAAGAAAGAATTGTTACTAATATTTCATACCTGTTACAATGTTTTAGTATAAAATTGTTTGATAAACAAACTAAAATTAACACCTTGTATATTTTATGTTCATAGTTCAATAAATTTGTCACAATTTTGTAACTAATTTGAAAATAAAATTAAACGACAGAAACACTATTTATTGATAAAATATAGATATGGAAAATTTAAAGAGATTATTCAAAGAAGCAAACGTAGATTTAAAAACCATGATCGTCTTCCACAAGGCAGAACGATTGATCCGTGCGTCTGAGGCTCATATCTTTAAAAAGCACCAGTTGACACCAACTCAATTCTCTGTTCTTGAGACCTTGTACAGCAAGGGCGATCTCCGCATTCAAGATCTGATTGATAGCATTCTTGCGACCTCTGGAAATATGACTGTGGTTATTCGTAATATGGTCCGCGATGGTTGGATTACACGCGAAACCGATCCAGAAGACCGCCGTGCATATGTTGTATCTATTACCGATGCCGGTCGTAAAAAGATCGAAGAAGCTCTTCCAGATCATATTAAAAATATTCAACGCTTGATGCAAGTCTTTAATAGTGGCGAGCAAGCTGAGTTGACAGAACTCTTGAAGAAATTCAAACACATCGCCTAATCCTACTGCTCAAGACGATTCTGACTCCAAAATCCTCTATTTTGGAGTTTTCATCGTGCATTCTCTTTATCTAACAGATCAAAAACTATTCCTGATGCTTCTCAGGAATAGTTTTATTTATTCTTTCACAAAGATCCATTCTTTCTCTTGTGATAAATCCTCACGATAAGAGAAGCCTGCTACTTCTAGTGATTTCAGATCTTCTAGATGGGTGATTTCTTCCTTCATCATGGCTGTCACCATAGCCCCACGTGCTTTCTTTGAAATCGTTGAGTGAATCTTTAGTGTCCCACCACGATTCTCCATAAATTTGATCCGAATCATTCGCTCACGAATGGCTTTTGAAAAGACCTGTTCAAACTCAGAAGACAAAAGGGATAAGATCTGCTCCTCACCTTCTACTGCCTGATCATAGTCCTCTTTCCAGAATGCCTTTAGAGATTTTCCAGCTGGTTTTAGCTTCATCATAAAATCCAAGCGATGGGGCGCAATCCCTTCATAGGCAGGTAGCACACCGTATAAAGCAGTCGTGATCAACAAATGTTCCTGAAGATAAGCCTGCTCTTTTTCAGATAAGTCTTGACGCTCGATACTACGGTACATAAGGCCATCAAACAGTTCCAAAGCAGGATAGGTTTTAGCACTCCCAGCTAACAGAGCCTCAATTCTTTCCTTTTCTACTAGGGCTCTTTCTTCTGAGATCCCGTAAAAGGTCGCTAATTCTTCTAGGGAGAATTGTTTCAAAGCTTGGAGGATGGTTTTTGTGTTCTCTGACAAGGGTTGGGGCTCGACGATACGAGCCTGTTCGTTCAGTTCTTTAGCGGATGGAATTAATAGTTTCATAGTTCTATTGTACCATAATTTTCAAATTTTCTTGACAGGAGTTTTTATTAATGTTATTATCTAGTTATGAAAACTAGATTAAAGAAAGGTGAAGATTTAGTGTCCACTTTTTCCTATCCAACGTGGGAGCAACTGCCTGAGCTAGACCTCTATCTCGATCAGGTCCTTCTTTATGTTAATAAAACCTGTGCACCTGTCCTCTCTTCTTCAGACAAGGGCTTGACAGCTGCCATGATCAACAATTACGTAAAACATGGTTATGTCGAAAAACCAGAAAAGAAGAAATACCAGCGTAGACAGGTAGCTCGCTTGATCGCTATTACAACCTTAAAAACGGTCTTTTCTATTCAGGAAATCGCTTCTACCTTAAATTTCTTGCAGGACCAGGCGAGTTCAGATCTTCTCTATAATAGCTTTGTCGCTTATCTCAATGAGCAAAAAGAGCCGATCGCTCCCATTATTCGCTCTGCCTGTCAGACGGTTCAACTTTATCTTGAAACCCTATCTTATATTCAACCATCAAATACGGAGGAAGAAACTGATGAATTACACCATGAAACTAAGTAAAAAATTATCTTTTGGAGAAGAGATCGCCAATAGTGTAACCCACGCTGTTGGAGCCCTCCTTATGCTCATCCTGCTTCCGATCTCAGCAGTCTACAGTTTTGAGCAACACGGTCTTCTTAGTGCTTTTGGGACTTCTATTTTTGTCATTAGCCTCTTTTTGATGTTTCTGTCTTCGACTATCTACCATGCCATGTCTTATGATTCTCCTCAAAAGTATGTGCTTCGCATTATCGACCATTCCATGATCTACATTGCGATCGCAGGCAGTTACACGCCAGTTGTCCTCACCTTGATGAACAACTGGATGGGCTACAGCATTATCTTAATCCAATGGGGAACCACTATCTTTGGCATTCTCTACAAAATCTTTGCCAAAAAAGTCAATGAAAAATTCAGCCTAGCTCTTTACTTGATCATGGGCTGGTTGGTTATCTTTATTATTCCCCAAATTGTTAGTCAAACTACCCCGATCTTCTGGGGACTCATGCTCATGGGCGGTCTGTGCTACACGGTGGGAGCTGGCTTTTATGCCAAGAAAAAACCCTATTTCCATATGATTTGGCACCTCTTTATCCTTGCCGCTTCTGCCCTTCAGTATTTAGCCATCGTTTACTTTATGTAATATGCTCACCACTCTTCAGAGTGGTATTTTTGTGATTATTTCTGTACAATAGAAAAAAACTGTATGGGGACAGTCAAAATGAAGACGAGCAAATACCAAGAAATTATTCATGTTCTAAAAAAAGCCATTCAAGACGGAGAACTGGTGACCGGTCAGAAAATTCCCTCCGTTCGCCAGCTAGCTAGTCAATTTTCTTGTAGTAAGGATACGGTGCAACGGGCCCTGCTGGATTTAACCTACCAGCACTTTCTCTACGCAAAACCTCAAAGTGGCTACTATGTTTTGGAGCAGGAACCTGACCAACATGAGGATCTTCCACTAAAATTAGAGAAAGACCGCAACCAGGCTTTTGAAGATTTCCGAACCTGTATCAATGAAACCTTGATTGGTCGTGAGAATTATCTTTTTAATAATTTTTCAGACCAAGCAGGGTTACCAGAAGTACGCCAATCGATTCAAGGCTTATTGAAGGAAGAAAGCATTTATACGACTGCGGATCAGATCGTTTTAACTTCTGGTACACAACAGGCACTCAATATCCTCAGCCAAATTGACTTTCCCAATAAAAAATCTCAGATCTTGATTGAGCAGCCGACTTATCATCGGATGAATCAACTCTTAGATTCGCAGCAACTTGCCTACCGTACCATTCAACGTAATTTAACGGGAATTGATCTCGAGGAGCTTGAAGAGATTTTCAAAAGTGGCCATATCAATTTCTTCTACACGATCCCTCGTTTTCACTATCCGCTTGGCCATAGCTATTCGACCAAGCAGAAAGAAGCCATCTTGCAACTAGCTGATCAATATGATGTCTACCTTGTTGAGGACGACTATCTGGGAGATCTTGATGGCAGCAATGCTCCATCTTTTCATTATTTGGATCAAAAGGACCGGGTCATCTATATCAAATCTTTTTCGACCAATCTCTTTTCTGCTCTTCGCATCACTTCCATGATCCTTCCCCAAGCCCTTCTTAAGCCGGTCTTGACCTATAAGACGATTCTGGACTATGATAGCAATCTGATCATGCAAAAGGCCTTGAGTCTCTACATTGATAACGGTATGTATCTGACCAATAAAAAGCGACTCCTAGCCAGAAAAAAAGAGGAAGAAGCTAGTCTAAAGACCTTGATGGCCCAGTCTCCTCTACCTCATCTGACCCTGACCCACGATGGGATCCTTTTAGAACTCAGCCAAGTTCAATCTCTTGCTGCCTTAAAACACAGTGGACTCCCGCTTGATTTCTTTGAAGTAGCCTACATCACTGCTTGTCCTTATCAACTCGCCAAGATCAAATCAGCAGATGTGGCCAATGTTTTACCAAAGCTTACGCCTTTTTTTGAAAGAGAAACCCTCGTATAGACTATACGAGGGTTTTTCTTATTTCTTCAATTGCTCATAAACACGTTTGGCATTTTGAAGGCCGATCCGATAATCGAGACGAATCAGGCGAATCGCTTCCATCTCTGGTTCTTTGAGGTACTTCTCTTTTTGTTCCTTAGAAATACTACCTGGTTTAAGAAGATAGTGAGTGAATTGATTTCTGACTTTATTGAGCTCAACTTGAAGAGTGAAATAAAGTCCAAATAAGACAATGACAACTCCCATCATGATCAGATCGTTTGACATGGTGTATGCTCCCTTTTTCTATTCTTTTCTTTATTTTACAGCTTTCAAAGAAGAAAAACAAGAGGCTGGGACAAAAGTCCTAGCCTCTTGTTTTTGGATTGTCGAGCAAGACGCAGTGGTTGAGCGAGCTCTACTACACTGGTTTCATCAGCTTTTACAGCCCTACTCAACTGTGCGGAGGTGTGACGACGAAATCGAATTCTAACGAATGACCAATTTCTGTCCCACTCTCTTTGTTTGTCCTTATTTCATCATACCAGCCTGGAGATCATACATTTTCTTATACGTTCCTCCTAGAGCAATGAGTTGATCGTGATTGCCCGATTCGATGATTTTTCCTTTATCGAGAACATAGATGCAATCGGCATCTTGGATGGTAGAAAGACGATGGGCAATGGCAATGGTTGTCCGCCCTTGGCGCATCTTCTTCAGAGAATTTTGGATCATCTCTTCCGTCTCTTGGTCGATATTGGCAGTTGCCTCATCCAAAATGAGGATCTTAGGCTGGGCAGCAATCGTTCGAGCAAAAGCCAGAAGCTGACGCTGACCGGTCGATAAGGTAGACCCCCGCTCTGTTACCGGATGATCATAGCCACCAGGTAGACTCTCAATAAAGTCTGCTACATCCACAAATGCGGCTGCTTGTCGGATTTCCTCATCAGTCAGTTCTTCATGGTACATCCGGATATTAGAAGCAATGGTTCCATGATAGAGGAAAGGCTCTTGCAACACTAGACCAATGGACTTGCGCAAGGCTTTCTGGCTGTAGTCCTTGATATCCTGTCCATCAATCAAGATCCGGCCACGATCAAATTCATAAAAGCGCATGAAGAGATTAATAATAGAGGATTTACCAGAACCAGTATGACCAACAAAAGCGATGGTTTGTCCGTTTTTGACCTCAAAGGAGATCTCTTTTAGGACATCCCGTTTGCCATCATAAGAAAAAGATACATCCTCAAAACGAATATCCCCCCGCTCAATTTCTTTCAGGCTACCAGCTTGCTTGGGCTCATAGTCGTCTCGATCCATCATTTCAAAGACACGACCTGCAGAAATGGTTGAGGTCTGCAAGGTAGCAAAGTTCTGCGTAACATCAATCAAGGGTTGGAAAAGCTGGCTAACATACTGGATAAAGGCATAGATAAGACCGGCTGTAAAGCCAGAGTTACGCCAATTTAGGCCGAAAAAGGTTAGAATAACCGCATAAGCCAGGACCTGTAACAGGGTCATAGCTGGCCTCAAAAAGAGGGAATTGACATCTACAGATCGGTTGGCATAGTCCAAATGTTCCCCATTAATCTGTTCGAATTCATCCGTCAAGCGCTTTTCTTGACGAAAGGCCTGCACGATCCGCATTCCTTCAATGGATTCCGATAATTTCACATTGATATCTGATAATTTTTGTCGGGTCATCTTGACCAAGCGATTGGATAACTTGCGATAGAGACGGATGGAAAACCAAATGATGGGAAGAAAAGGCAGGATCCAAATAGTCAAATGCCAGTCCAAGCTAAACATGGTTACCAGGGTGACTAGAAAAAGTAAAAAGGATGAAACCAGGCTTGAAAAGACCGTAGAAAACATATCTGCGACTGCCTGGGTATCATTGGTCACACGCGAAACAATCGAACCTGCTGCTGTCTGGTCATAAAAGGACATGCCCAGCCTTTGAAGATTTTTGAAAATATCTAGACGAATGTCTCTTACGATAGAATTGGATACGCGCGCAAAGGTTAACTGGCTCAGGTAAGTCGCCAGCACGCGACCAATGAATAACCCATAGTAGAGAATCAAAAACTGAAAAGTTGTCAGTACTGGGGAGCCTGCTTCTGTTGGATCCACTAGGTGGTCAATGTACCAGCGAGCTGCAAGAGGGATCGCCGTCAATAACAGACTAGTCAGGAAGGTAAAGGCTAAGGCTAGGGCTGTTAACCACTTATAACGCCACATGTAAGTCAAGAGCCGCTTCATCACACGAGCTTCAGATGTTTTCATTCAGCTTTCCCTCCATTTCTTCTGATAATTGTTGGGCTTGGTAGGTTTCATAGTACCAACCTTTTTGAGCCATTAATTCCTCGTGATTTCCTCGCTCCTTGATCTGTCCATTCTCCATTACCAGAATCAAATCCGCATGAACGATCGCTGATAGGCGATGGGCTGTGATGATGGTTGTTTTCCCCTTGCGTTCCTGCTTCATATTTTCAATGATTTGGTGTTCTGTCTTAGCATCTACTGCAGATAAGGAGTCATCCAAGATCAAGATCTCAGGATTCATGACCAAAGCACGACTCATGGCAATCCGTTGCTTTTGCCCGCCAGAAAGAGAGACTCCTCTCTCTCCCAGCACTGTCTCCATCTGGTCTGGCATGGCCAGAATATCCTCATAGACTCCACAAGTTCTCAGAGCCTTCATCACCTCTTCTTCCTCGATCTGTGGATCTGAAAAAGCGACATTCTCGCGAATGGTCATGGCAAAGAGGATCTGATCTTGAGGGACGTAGCCGATCAAGCTTCGAAGATCTTCTAAACGATAATGTTTGATGGAGATCCCATTTAGCAAGATATCTCCCTGCTCCAAGTCGTGCTCTCTAAGCAAGAGACGCAACAAGGTAGTCTTTCCAGATCCAGTTGGACCCACAATTCCAAGGGTTTGCCCTTTTTCAAAATGAAAGGCAATCTTCTCAAGGACAGGCTCTTTCTCATAGGCGAATTCTTTAATGTCATATTCCAGATTGCCGTTTTGAATGACTGTGACTGGTTGACTCGGATCTTGAATATCAGGTATTTCTGCTAAAAGTGTCTCAATCCGATCATAGGAGACGCTAGCACGCTGACTAATATTAAACAAGAAGCCCATGGCTTGAAGGGGCCAGACGAGCATATTGAGATAGGTAATAAAGGTTACGATTTGTCCAACCGTCAGGCTCCCTTCCTGAACAAATAGCCCCCCGAAGTAGAGCGTCAAGACATAGGAGAGACCGACAAAAAGAAGAGTGGTCGGATCAAACAAAGCATTGTAACCGGCTGAAGTCATATTCTTTGAAAAGACCATTTGATTAGTTTTTTCAAAAGCCCGAATCTCATCTGCCTGAAAGCCAAAGGATTTGGTCACCTTGACTCCTGATACTGATTCCTGAACAAAGTTGTTCAGCTCTGAGAAGCCTTCTTGGGCCTCTTTGAAGGCTTTGTGGTTTTTGCGGCCAATAGCTGACGTCACTACCACCATAACCGGTAGGGGCAAAATAGCTAAGAGCGTTAAGCGCCAATCAATCATGAAAAACATGCTGACTAGGGTCACCAAGGCTGTCACAGAAGCATCTACAGCAGACATAACACCGCCACCAGCAAACATAGTCACCGCATTGATATCATTGGTGGCATGGGCCATGAGATCCCCTGTGCGATAACGCTGATAGAAAGATGGAGACATGAGCGTAAATTGCTGAAACAAACGAAAACGCAAGATCCGAGCCAACTTATTGGCCGTCCCAAAAATATAGCGTCTCCATACAAAACGAAGGCCATACATGGCTAGAGCTGCGAGGACCAAAAGGGCAATATCCACAACTAACTGCCCCAGTGTCAGCCTTCTTTTATCGATCAAGTCGATTACAAGTCCCATGATTCTTGGAGGAATGAGATTTAAAAAGCTAACCAAGATCAAGGACCCTATCCCGATCAAGTATCGCTTCTTCTCTAAATTAAAAAACCAAGATAATTTCCTCAACAGATTCATCTTATTTCCCCTTTTTGGTGAGGTGCCAACTACTATCCACTAGAGCAAACAAGTCTTCATCAGCAATTGTTCCATCTAAGGGGATACTCACCCAATATTTTTTATTCATATGAAAAGCTGGATAAATCCCTTTCTGCTGGATGAAATGGGCTACTTGATCAGACTTAACATTCAAAACTTCTATTTTCCCAGACTTGCCAGCATCCAGTTTTTTCCAATCAATGGTCATAAAGACACCATACCACTTGAGGGTGTCTCGGTGGCGAATGGCACCCGATTCCGGAGATCTCTCCCACAAATACTCAATCGTTCCCTGATAGTGCAGGGAGATATAGGACATGAGACGCTTGGCTTGAGGATAAAGAAATTCTTCTACCTCAAAACAAGCTTGCCGAATCCTTGCAAGACTTTCCTGGCAGGCTTCCCTGACTTGGCCGACGAAATTTCCTTGTAGCTGTTCCAGATGGATCTGGATATACTCGTCCCCTGTATCCTGATCATAGACCTGAAAAGATATCTTCTGGTCGCAGACACGGACCTTTAAGAGAAAAGAGTCCGATAAGACGGGACACTGGTACGCATAGCCTGCTTCTCTCTTTTCAAATCCATAAGCCAATCCCTTTTCTGGCTGAAAAGTGTACCGGTCAAAATAATGCTCTAAAAACATTTTCTCTCCCTTATTCATTTTTGCACTAGAAGAGGTTGGAAACAACGTCCCCAACCTTGATAACAGATCCTCAAAACTACTTCAAGCAGTGATCGTTTCTTTTTTAAAACACGATGCGCGTGCCATGCAGTTGACAAACTCCCAATTGCTCCAAAAAGAGCTGGCGATTGTCAAGGGTCACACCTCCACCTGGCAGGATCTGAATCTTTCCCTTAGCCACATCTAATAAACGATGATAGTGTGCAAATCGCTGCTCTAGTGGGTCACCTGGACTTCCAGCTCGTGATAAAATGCGGGCCACACCCTGATCAGAAAGCCACTCAATCGCTTCTAGCTGATCTGTATGAGCCAACTCATCAAAGGCCATATGAAAGACAACCTCTGCCTCTCCACAGGCTGCTAGTAAAAGCTGCATGACCCTCTGGTCCAACTTTCGATCTCTCGTCAGCGCACCCAGCACAAAAGAAGTAACCCCTATTTCTTTCGCAGCACGAATATCCGTCAGCATAGTTTCGACTTCCAGATCAGTGTAGACAAAATCGCCACCACGGGGCCGGATAATGACACATAGATCCACAGACTTCTCTCTTGTCAGTTTGATTGCTTCATTGATCACACCTATACTCGGTGTGGTCCCGCCTACTGCCAGGTTGTCGCACAGTTCAATGCGACCTGCCCCAGCAGCAATCGCCTTATCAATATAAGTTAAATTCTCTGCACAAAATTCAAAGACAAGCATGACAACTCCAATTACAAAGACTTAAAACAAGGATATACTAACGGTTACCTTAGCATTGCCATTTTCCACTCTCGCTTTTGAGATACTATAGCCTGCTTGAGGAATCTCAAGGGTGATTTGATCACCATTCACTGTGAAGCCGCCTCCATTTTGATTGGATTGATCCTTCAAATAGTTGAGAACCAAGAATTTTGGAATGGGCATTTTCCCTAATTTAGCACCGGTCACAGTCAAATGCATGACATTGTTTTCAACTTGACCGGTCATGGTTAAATCTAGATAGCTATCAACTGGCCCTAAGGAAACAGGAACTTTGACATGAAGGTCATTGCCATCCATTCCTAGTGCCATCTTTTGATAGTCAGAAATGTCAAGGGCGGATCCAGCACTTGTTTTGACGACCTGACTCAATTGTACAGAATTGAGACTTAGCTCAGTTGAGAGCCCTTCAGTGCTCACAGAAGCGTTTGAAACTGCATTTTGAGCCAGCTCAATCAAAGAACTCCCTGCCTGCACATTTCTCAGCTGCTCCCCTTCAGGAATAGATCCAGGAACCAACAAGATCACTAATAAAATAAATAAAACGATCACCATGCCAATCAGGCGTCTCATCCACTTAAACATCTGCTCCTCCAATACATGAAAAGTTGTACTCCTATTGTACATTAATTCAAGAGAAATTGCGACTAAGAGGGGCCTTTAGAAAGCAAAAGAGAGCGTGGGACAGAAATCGGTAATTCGTTAGAATTCGATTTCGTCGTCCCACCTCCGCACAGTTGAGTAGGGCTGTAAAAGCTGATGAAATCAGCGTAGTAGAGCCCACTCAACCACTGCGTCTTGATCGACAATCCAAAAAATTGAGAGGCTAGGACTTTTGTCCCAACCTCTCTCTGTGCATTATTTCGATTTAATGTAGTTAACACCATCTGCTTTTGGCGCAACTGCTTGTCCAAAGAAGGCTGCCAAGACAACCATGGTCAAAACGTAAGGCGCAATTTGCAAGTAGATGGATGGGATCCCTTTAAGCAAAGGCAATTGATTCCCGATGACCGCCAAACTCTGTGAAGCTCCAAAGAAGAGACTAGCAAGCATGGCACCGATTGGGTTCCATTTCCCGAAAATCATAGCCGCAAGGGCGATAAATCCAGGACCTACAATAGTAGTCACCGCGAAGTTAACAGAAACTGACTGAGCGTAAATGGCTCCTCCGATTCCTGCAAGGGCACCTGAGATCATCACTCCTAAGTAGCGCATTCTATATACATTGATTCCCAATGTATCTGCTGCTTGAGGGTGTTCACCTACTGAACGAAGACGCAATCCAAATTTCGTCTTGAACATGATAAACCAAGCAAAGAATGAAAATAGAATCGCAACCCAGCCGATGATGCTGGCATTGTTGAAGAAAATATCCCCAATCACCGGAATTTTAGATAAGACCGGAATGGATGTTTTCCCAAAGGCAACTTTGATATTATCAGTTTGCCCCTTGTTGTACATCGCTTTAACAAGGAAGACCGCAAGTGGAGGTGCCATCAAGTTCAATACTGTACCTGAGACGATATGGTCAGCACGGAAATGAATGGTTGCCACCGCGTGAATCAAGGAGAAGAGTACTCCAATCCCTGCAGCAACGATCAAGGACAACCATGGTGTCAAACTTCCTAACTCAGGCTCAAAAGTCAAGTTAAAGACAATACCTGAGAAGGCTCCCATAACCATGATTCCTTCTAGACCAACGTTAACAACCCCAGCGTGCTCTGAGTATGCTCCTCCGATACTTGTGAAGATCAGCGGCGCCGCATACACAATCATAGAGGAAACAAGAATACTTAAAATCGTTACAATACTCATTAGTTTGCTCCTCCTTTTTTAGCTGAACGCATCGAGATCATCTTTTCGATAATGTAGTGAGCACATACGAAGAAGATAATAGATGCTGTCACAATTTGAACGACTTCTTCAGGGATTGCAGCTGGCTTCATACCAACTCCTCCAATTTGAAGCGCTCCAAACAAGAAGGCAGCAAATGGAATACCAATTGGTGAATTCATCGCAAGAAGGGCTACGGCCATTCCGTTAAATCCAACACTCATCGAGCTGGTTTGAACGTAGACATTTGAGTAAATACCAAGACCTTCTGCTACCCCACCGATACCAGCAAGAGCACCAGAAATGATCATAGAAAGGATAATGGTCCGTTTTGCAGACATCCCTGCATATTCCGCTGCATTCGCATTGAGACCAACGGCACGGATTTCAAAACCAAGTGTTGTTTTCTTCATCAAGAACCAGATGACCACCAATGCGATGATGGCAAAGAAGATCCCGATGTTCATTTGTGATTTGTCCGTCAAATTACGCAACCACTCCGTCTGGTAGACAGCATTGGCTCCCACATCAATGGTTGAGTCCTTGTTTTCCATCAAGGAAGCTGGGAAGCTATGAATCAAGGCATTCCCACCATAGAGAACAATGTAGTTCATCATAATGGTGATGATGACCTCACTGGTTCCGAGATAGGCACGAAGGAAACCAGGAATCGCTCCAATAAATCCACCTGCGATAGCCGCAATCAAAACGGTCATCGGAATCATTAGTAAACGAGGCATATTTGGGAAGGACAGGGCAAACCAAGTCGCCATGATCCATCCTGCAAAAGCCTGACCTGGAAGTCCAACGTTAAAGAAGCCGGCCCGGCTGGCTACTGAAAATCCAAGAGCAACCAAAATCAGTGGCCCCATGGCACGGGAAATATTTCCCCAACTCTTAATCGAACCAAAGGCTTTTTTAAACAGCAATTCATATCCCCAAAGGGCATCATAGCTAAAGGCCCACATAATAATGGCACCCAAGACCAGTCCTAAAAGGACAGACACCAATGGAACGGCAATTTGTTTTAAATTCTTATTCATTTGATGCTCCCTCCTTTACTTGTCCTCCTGCCATGAGGATTCCAAGTTCTTGCTTATTCGTTGTTTCAGGGGTTACGATCCCTTGGATCTTCCCATCATGAATAACCGCAATACGATCAGAAACATTCAAAATTTCATCTAATTCAAAGCTGACAACCAGAACGGCTTTTCCATTATCCCGTTCTTGTATCAAACGTTTGTGGATATATTCGATCGCTCCAACGTCCAATCCACGAGTCGGCTGGCTGACGATCAAGAGATCTGGATCGCGATCGATTTCCCGAGCGATAATGGCTTTTTGCTGGTTCCCTCCAGAGAGAGCCTTAGCAGGTACCACTTCACTGGCTGCACGAACGTCAAACTCTTCCATCAACTTCTTGGCATAAGAGGTAATATTTGGATAATTCAAAATACCATTCTTGCTAAGAGGTTCTTTATAGTAGGTTTGAAGGGCAATGTTTTCAGAGATCATCATGTCAAGGACTAATCCATCCCGATGACGGTCTTCAGGGACGTGCCCTACCTTCATTTCTGTGATTTGACGTGGACGAAGACCTACAACATCCTTGCCTTTAATCTTGATTGAACCGGATTTCACCTTCCGTAGACCGGTAATCGCTTGGATCAACTCAGACTGACCATTTCCGTCAATCCCTGCGATCCCAACGATTTCACCAGCACGAAGTTCCAACGAAAGATTCTTAACAGCTGGGACACCCCGATTTTCGTTTACAACCAAGTTTTCGATCGACAAGACGACTTCTTTCGGTTGAGAAGGACCTTTCTCCGTTTTAAAGGAAACTGAACGACCGACCATCATTTCGGCCAAGTCTTGGTTGGTAGCTCCACCAATCTCGACTGTCTCAATCGATTTACCACGACGAATAACCGTTACGCGGTCAGAAACAGCACGGATTTCATCCAACTTGTGCGTAATCAAGATAATAGACTTCCCTTCATTCGCCAAGTTCTTCATGATTGTCATCAATTCTTCGATTTCAGCTGGTGTCAACACCGCAGTAGGTTCATCGAAGATTAGGATGTCGGCTCCACGATAAAGCGTCTTTAAGATTTCCACACGTTGCTGCGCACCAACGGAAATATCCTCCACTTTAGCATTTGGATCCACTGCTAAGCCATATTTTTTAGACAAATCAAGGATATCTTGACTGGCTTTCTTAAGATCCAAAACACCATGTTTAGTGGTTTCAGACCCAAGGATGATATTTTCAGCAACAGTGAAAGCTTCAACCAACATAAAGTGTTGGTGCACCATTCCAATTCCTAAAGAAGCTGCTTTTGAAGGTGAGTCTAGGTTAACAGTTTTTCCATTTACCACGATGTCTCCGCTAGTTGGTTCCAACAAACCAGCCAGCATATTCATCAGGGTAGATTTCCCTGCACCATTTTCTCCAAGAAGTGCATGGATTTCACCTTTGCGCAATTGAAGATTAATCTTGTCATTTGCTACAAAGTCACCAAATTTTTTTGTAATCTCACGCATTTCGATGACATATTCATGTGTCATGGGGTGTTTCCTTTCAAAAATTTTTTATTTCAATAAAATCTGCTAGGCGACTAACAGATTTTATTGAGACAAAAATGTCTCACTTTAAAAGAAACGGCCCTTAAAGGGAGGGCCGCTCCAATCAAATATTATTTTTCAGGAACTTTAAGAGACCCATCAAGGATTTTAGCTTTAGCATCTTCGACTGCTTTTTTAGCATCTGCAGAAAGGTTGTCAGTTGTCAAATCAACTCCACCATCTTTCAAGCTATAAGTAATCACTTTACCGCCAGGGAATTTACCTTCAGCAGTTTTCTTAGCCAAGTCTTTTACAGATTCTCCGACTTTCTTCAAGCTTGAAGCCAATACAAAGTTAGATTTTTTACCATCTTTAGAAGTGTATTCACCTTCAGCTTTTTGGTCACGGTCAACACCAAGAACCCAAACTTTTTCATCTTCATTTTTCTTCTCGTTCAAGTCTTTAGCTTCAGAGAAGACACCCGCACCAGTACCACCAGCTACTTGGTAGATAACGTCTGCACCTGCAGCATATTGTGCAGCAGCAATTGTTTTACCTTTAGCAGAGTCACCGAATGAACCAGCGTAGTCTACTTGAACTTTGATAGATGGGTCAACAGATTTAACACCAGCTTCAAATCCAGCGCGGAAACGAGTGATAACTTCACTTTCCATACCACCTACAAAACCAACTTGTTTAGTTTTTGTAGTTTTTGCAGCAGCAATACCAGCAAGGTAACCAGCTTCGTTATCGGCATAAACAGCAGATGCTACGTTCTTTTGTCCTTCAATACGGTCATCGATGATGACATAGTTCACATCTTGGTTGTCTTTTGCAGCTTTTTTAATAGAGTCGCTCAAGGCAAAACCAACACCAAAGATCAATTTGTAGTCGTTAGAAACAGCTTCATCAAGGTTTGTCGCATATTGAGATTGATCTGTTGATTGGAAGTAGTCAAATCCGTTCCCTTTAGAAAGACCGTTTTCTTTACCCCAAGCTTGCAAACCTTCCCAAGCAGATTGGTTGAATGATTTGTCATCCACACCACCAGTATCGGTAACGATAGCAACTTTCAAATCTGATTTAGATTCTGAGTTTGCGCTATCTTTTTTAGACGCACGATTTCCACATGCTGCAAGTCCGATAGCAGCGACAGTTACTAGACCTAGGCCTAGCCATTGTTTCTTGTTCATTACTGAACCTCCTAAATTATTGTGCAACATTGTTGCGAAGTGTTGAAAGGGTCAAAAGACCGCCTCACAGACCCATTAAGTCAGGTCTGTAAAGGAATATGGAAGTAATTCCTTGACCGTCATCACGACCGTCGATTTATCTTTAGATACTAAGGTTACAGGAAGGTCTGGCTCAAAAAATTCAGCCATGACCTGGCGACAAGCACCACATGGAGAGATGGGCTTTTCTGTTTGCCCGTAGATAATGAGCTCTTTGAAATCGCGAGCTCCTTCAGAAACAGCTTTAAAAATGGCTGTCCGTTCTCCACAGTTGGTTAATCCAAAACTGGCATTTTCGATATTGACACCTGTATAGATTTCTCCATCCTTCGTTAGCAGTACAGCTCCAATTGGGAAATGAGAGTAAGGCACATAGGCTTGTTGACTCACTTCAACTGCTAAGTTGATCAACTCAGTAGTCGCCATGAGCCACCTTTCCTTCCATGATGGCTACACCAGAAGAAGTCCCAATACGGGTCGCACCAGCTTCGATAAAAGCAAGAGCATCTTCATAAGAGCGAGCACCACCAGAAGCCTTAACACCCATGTCGGGTCCAACAGTTTGACGCATTAAGGCAACATCTTCTACCGTTGCTCCTCCAGTTGAGAAGCCAGTTGAAGTTTTCACAAAGTCTGCGCCAGCTAACTTAGCAATTTGACAAGCAACGATCTTTTCATCATCGGTTAAGAGACAAGTCTCAATGATGACTTTGACCAGCTTATCACCGCTCGCTTCGACTACCGCTTGGATATCTTCCTCAACTAGTGCTAAATTCTTAGACTTAAGAGCCCCGATATTAATGACCATGTCAATCTCATCGGCACCATTTTGAATCGCATTTTTTGTTTCACACGCTTTGACAAATGGTGTATTTGCTCCTAAAGGAAAACCAATGACGGTACAAACTTTAACGTCTGAATCGCGCAAGCCCTCAGCCGCAAAATTCACCCATGTCGGGTTCACACAGACACTCGCAAAATCATAAGCCTTGGCTTCTTCGATCAGCTTTTCGATCTGTTCTTGTTGTGCATCTGGTTTTAAAAGAGTGTGATCGATATATTTATTTAACTTCATACAATCTCCTGAGCTGCTTAAGATATTATTTCAATAATTTCTTTAACGCTTTCAGCCCTTTCTAGTATTTTAACATTTTTTTTGAATTCTGTAACGCCTTCTTGTGAATTTTTTTCATTCATGAAAATACGGGCAATGCGTTCCCCTTTTTTGACGCGCTCTCCCACTTTTTTGTCAAACACAATTCCTGTTTCGTAATCGAGGGGATCCGATTTGACAGCACGGCCAGCACCCAATCGCATTGCAAACAAGCCAAACTCCATGGCAGGTAAAGCAGCAATGACGCCATCTTGATCCGCTGTTACTTCAAGGACCTGAGACACTTTGACGGGACGATGCAAATCTTCTAAGTCTCCACCTTGAGCCACAACCATTTCTTCAAACTTGGCTAAGGCTCGTCCATTGCTCAAGTGTTCATGAATGGCTTCAATTGATTGATCTACATTGGCCAATTTCAACATGATTTGCGCTAATTCACAAATAAACTCTGTGACATCAGCGCGCCCCTGTCCTTTCAGAATATCCAGGGCTTCCAAAATCTCTAAACGATTACCAATGCTGGTTCCCAATGGTTGGCTCATATCTGTAATAACAGCGATGGTTTTCCGACCCACTGCATTTCCAAGATCCACCATGGTACGTGCTAAGCAACGAGCATCCTCAATATTCTTCATAAAGGCACCCTCGCCCACTGTCACATCCAAAAGAATGGCATCCGCACCAGCAGCGATTTTCTTACTCATGACCGAGCTAGCAATCAAAGGAATGGTATCCACTGTCGCTGTCACATCACGCAGAGCATACAAGAGTTTGTCTGCTTTTACAAGTTGGTCGGATTGACCAATGACCGATAAGCCGATCTCCTGCACCTGCTGGATAAATTCCTCTTGAGTCCGTTCAATCTGAAAGCCTTTAATGGATTCCAACTTATCGATGGTCCCACCTGTGTGTCCTAACCCACGACCGCTCATTTTGGCAACCGGCACTCCGAAACTTGCAACCAAAGGCACCAAGACCAAGGTTACCTTGTCTCCCACACCACCAGTCGAATGTTTGTCCACCTTGATCCCTGGAATAGCTGACAGATCAAACTGTTGCCCCGTTTGGACCATCTTCATGGTCATATGAGAGATTTCTTCCGTCGTCATCCCTTTAAAATAAACAGCCATAGCAAAAGCGGACATTTGGTAATCTGGAACCGTTCCAGCAACATAGCCCTCAATCAGCCATTCAATTTCTTCCTTGTTTAAGGCAAGACCATCTCTTTTTTTCTGAATGATATCTACTGCTCTCATGATTCTTTCTCACTTCTTAAAATATAATAGCCTTTGTCTTTTTTTACGATTTCACAATTGCCAAACGTCTCTTCCATCTTGGCCTTAGCGCTCGGAGCCCCTTGTTTTTTCTGAATGACAATGGTCAAGTCTCCACCTGGTTTCAAATGTTCAAAACTACCGGTGATCACTTGGTGGACCACTTTCTTACCAGCTCGGATCGGCGGATTACTGATTACATGGTCAAAGACCCCTTCGACTGCTTCATAGACATCCGAAGAAAAGATCTGAACTTCCACGCCGTTTCGGCTGGCATTTTTCTTAGCCAAGTCTAGTGCCCTCTCATTGACATCGACCATGGTCACTGCGACTCCCTGGGCTTTAGCTAGAGAGAGGCCAATTGGACCATAGCCACAGCCAACATCGAGGACACTTTCCCCTTCTTGAAAATCCAGGGTTGATAAGAGCACCTGGCTTCCATAGTCAATCATTTTTTTACTAAAGACGCCGGCGTCCGTATAAAAATTCATCTTTTGTCCCAATAAAACAACAGCCAGATCATGAATATCATGGGCTGCATCTGGGTTTACATCGAAATACATTTTACTCATAAGGTTATTTTATCATAATTCACTCCTTTTTTAAATCGTTTACATGACCTCTAAAAATTGGTATACTAAAGACTACAATAGGAGTGACATATGGACAAAGAATTTCTACATTTTGAAAAAATTAATCGGGAAACCTGGCAAAATTTGCACCGCAAAACCACCCCACCACTCTCTCAAACAGAGCTCAATTCTATTAAAAGTTTTAACGACCGCATCAACCTCCAAGATGTACGTGACGTCTACCTGCCTTTGACAAACCTGATTGGAATCTACAAGCGTTCCAAAGAAGATTTGGCCTTCTCAAAAGGTATTTTTCTTCAAAAAACGAGTGAGCGCCAACCCTTTATCATTGGTGTTTCAGGAAGCGTAGCGGTTGGAAAATCTACCACTAGCCGTTTACTTCAAATCCTGCTGTCACGAACCTTCGAAGGCTCGACTGTAGAGTTGGTAACAACGGATGGTTTTCTCTATCCAAATGCTATCTTAAAAGAACAAGAGATCCTCAATCGAAAAGGATTTCCGGAAAGCTATGATATGGAATTGCTCCTTGATTTTCTCAATCAAATTAAAAACAACAAGAGAGTAGAAATCCCTGTCTATTCCCACGAAATATACGATATTGTCCCAGATGAGAAGCAAACCATTTTACCGGCTGATTTTGTCATTGTCGAAGGGATCAATGTCTTTCAAAATCCACAAAATGACAGTCTCTATATGACCGATTTCTTTGATTTTTCGATCTATGTGGATGCCGCGGTCGACGATATCGAATCTTGGTATATCGATCGCTTCCAAAAACTCCTTGCATTAGCTCAGAATGATCCTAATAACTACTACTATCGATTTACAGAGCAACCCCTAGAAGAAGTTTTAAGCATGGCCCATCAGGTCTGGGAATCCATTAATTTAGTCAACTTGCAGCATTACATCCAACCAACCAGAAACCGAGCTGATCTGATTCTCCATAAAGCAACCAACCATGAAATCGACGAAATTTATCTCAAACGCTAGAGAAAATGGCCTTTTAACGGTACTTTTTTAAGGAAAAGCTATTTTAGGCTTGTCAAATCTTAACTTTTCATATATAATGAGATAGTTAGATTATCAATGGAGGTGAATAACTTGGCAAACATTAAATCAGCTATCAAACGCGCTGAATTGAACGTTAAACAAAACGAAAAAAACTCAGCTCAAAAATCAGCTATGCGTACTGCAATCAAAGCTTTTGAAGCAAACCCATCTGAAGAACTTTACCGCGCTGCTAGCTCAGCTATCGATAAAGCAGAAACTAAAGGTTTGATCCACAAGAACAAAGCTAGCCGTGATAAAGCACGTCTTGCAGCGAAACTTGGTTAATCAAGAACAGCATAAAAATCAAGCTCTCCGGAGCTTTTTTTGTGCCTAATTTTTTGAGAGGTGCTTATGAAAATTGTTATTATTGGCTATTCTGGATCTGGAAAATCTACTTTGGCTGAAAACTTAGCCCGCCACTACTCCATTCCCAAGCTCCATATGGACACCCTTCAATTTCAACCCGGTTGGATAGACAGTGACCGGGATTGGATGGAAGGTGAGATGAGACAGTTTCTCAGCGATCATAAAGACTGGGTCATTGATGGCAATTACTCTTGGTGCTGCTATGAGGAAAGAATGGAGCAAGCCGACCAGATTATCTTTCTCAACTTCTCTCGTTGGAACTGCCTCTTTAGAGGCTGGAAACGATACCGCCGTTATAAAGGCCGCGTCCGTGAGAGTATGGCGGCAGGTTGCCCCGAACGCTTTGACTGGGAATTCATCCGTTGGATCCTTTGGAACGGTCGCCAAGACAAACAGGTTACACGCTATCAAACCGTCAACCAAACCTATCCAGACAAATTTATCTCTCTTAAGAACCAAAAAGAGCTGGATGCGTTTCTAAAAAACATACAATAAAAAGGTTGGGATATCAATCCCAACCTTTTTTATTTATCAACGTAATCGCCACCGGTGAAGCCATAGTATTCTTCCAGACTCAAACCTGAGTCCGCGATATCTTGTGCTTCTTTTCCGATATAGCGGAGATGCCAGCTTTCTGGCATGTAGCCTGTTACTTTTTCTTTACCTTCTTGGTAACGAACCACAAAGCCATATTTAGCAGCATTCTTGAGCAACCACTTACTTGGTCCAGGTTCGGTTACCAAATTACCACTGGTATCGATTAAATCAAAGGTCAAACCAGTTTGGTGTTCACTATAACCCGGTCTTGCAGAATAACGATCGGCGGCTTCCTGACCATCTTGATTGACATAGTTTTGGTAGAGGCCAACTTGGGTATCGTAGCTACGAAAACCACTATATTGGTCACTGATCGGATATCCTTCTGCCTGCATGGCTGCGATCAATTCATGAAGGGCTGAAACAGCTTCAGGATCTTCACCTGGGTTAAAGTCAGGCGACAAGGGATAATGCTTATTAGCGATCATGACCTCACCATATTTCCCTTTGACACTATAGTAAGAACCATTATAGCTGACACCAGAGTCCACTTTCACATCTGACTTACCAGCTTTTGAAGACTCTTCTTTGCCAGTCTCTTTTGACGTATCCTTTGCAGAAGACGTTTCTTTGGAAGTCTTGGTTTTCGTTTGTTTAGTTTCTTCTTTTGCAGAAGATTTAGAACTAGTGGATTGAGATTGGGAGCAAGCTGTCAGGGTTAACAAGGCAACTGTCACCAAAGTTAATTTGGAAAATCTTGCTTTCATGAGGAATCTCCTATGATTCTTTTGTTACGACAATATCCGTAATCACATAACTTGCACCTACTTTTTTCAAGGTGTAGGTCTTGTACTTGCGGTTTTGTGAATCTGGATGGCTATCTGTATAATGCACGGTAAAGTCTTCATAAGTCTTAATCGTCACCACACCATTTTCTTCCGTGACACTTTGAATGTCCAAAGCTCCTGGAGTATAGTAGTCAATTTTAGCCTTTCGAACACCATCACCAGTTGTGAACTCAACCATGTCTTTGTAGGCTTGACTTTGTGTATCATAGTATTTAGAGTAGGTGTTATTTCGATTTGAAACTGAGCTAAAGACAGCGTCGCGGTACTCTTTCAAGAATTCTTCTGCCAAGGTCCGATTTTGTTCTTCTTTGGCTGCTTGCGCTTTCTTAGCATCTTGTGCACTCTTGATGCGTTTTAGGGTATCTTTGGCTAGTTTAAGTTCGATCGGATCGTTCTCACCCTCTTCAATCGTCACCTTAGCCTTCTCAGTTGTATAGGTTTCCCCATTCATGTTGAAGACAGCATGCACTTCAATTTCTTGATAAGGGATGCTATCTACCTCAAAGGTCGTGCTGGTTCCGACTTCTTTGCCGTTAACCACAACCTTCACATCTGTTGGGTTTTCAACTTCATCTGGAAACTCAACTTCTAAATTGCGTTTTTCAGAATTCAACTGCAATTCTAAATTATTCTTGGTTGCTTTTTTAGGATTGAGATGGATCTTAGAAGTAACATTTCCGACCTCTGTTTTAGCAGTCAATTCCATTTCTTTTGTATTGTAATGGAAAGAACCAAGATCTGTCACTGCATCTTTTTTCAAGGTTACCGTTTTATTGGCAGCCACTTTGAGTTTGGCTTGGTCCAAATTGGTCTTGACCTTTACTTGTACTGGATAGCTGGCTACACGGTATTCTTGGAAGATCCCAAATTTCTTGTCCGCTTTTTCCAAACCAAAGATCTTGTTTCCAGATTTATCCGTATAGCTGCCTTCTCCACCATTATCGATGATCTTGTTCAACTCTGTGCCGATATCGACTCCTTGATCTTCCATGCTGGTGATAAAGCTTTCGGCTTCATCCTTTGTCCATTTATCGTTATCGGTTGAAAGTAGGTCTGCTGCTTCGCGATAATCCTTGGTGTCCACTGCCTTAATAAATTTATCTGCTGTCACTTCGACACGTGTTGTAGACTGGAAGAAAAAGAAGGCTGCTACCAAAGCGATCACAAGGACTGCAATAGCAGAAATAATCCCAATTTTCTTCTTGGAAAGTTTCTTTCCACCCTTCGTTTTCGGGGCCTTTTGTTTTTTCTGAACTGGACCTGCTTCTGTGACATTTGGACCAGCAAAGACCTGCGTTTGCTCAGCAGCAAGTGGAGCCGTATACTCTTGAGTCGGCTGTTGAGGCACATATTCCTGTGTTACTTCTGTTGAATCTGGGTTCGCAAATTCTGCTTCAGGCACAGGTCCTACAAAAAACTCGAAGTTTTGACTTTTAGCTGCGGTAAATTCTTCTGCACTCGGCTTGCGGCCATAGGTTTCTTCAAAATGTTGCAACCAAGCCTGACGAGCTGCTAGAAGTGGATCGACATTCTTCACTTCTTCAACTAATTCAACCACTGGTTCCTCAACAGGAGCGACTTCCTCTGCTGGGGCATTTCCTGCGATAGACTGAATTTGTTTCAAATCAAATCCACAAGCTTTCCCAGCCATAAACTCTTCTGGTGACGGTTTGCGACCGATCACTTTTTCAAATAATTCAACCCATTTCTTTTGCATGGATCTCTTCTCCCTAATTATAAAATAGGGAAAGTGGGTTCCCCCACCTTCCGTTTTGTGATATTGTTAGAATCCAAAGTTAGAGAAATTTGGAGCACTTGGAATAAATCCTACGGCTACTTGTTCTAAAATACGAGCATTCACATAAATGACAAAAATGGCAATGAGAAGCAAGACAACAGATGATGCTACTAGAAGCAAGAATTTATCTGTTTTAAAGCTTGTCTTGTTCAATCCTTGATGAACGACATAGCATGTTCCAACAAAGAACAAGAAGAAAATAAGGAAGTTTACAAAGCCATAAAATTCATAAACTTTTACAAGACCTACTAAGAAAGCAAGGAGGGCAAGTGGCAATGTGTAAACAGACAAACGTCCAAACTCTTCAAATGAACGACCGTAACTGTATTCCTTATCTTGAAGAACCACACGACGAACAAAGAATCCAGCTACTTGGAAGGCGTAAAGGCTAAAGAATAGGGAAATCAATGTCAACATAAAGGCACGGAAATCCATTCCATAACCGCCTGTAAATCCACTAGCTGTGAAGAAAGTTGATAGGGTCAAGACAAAGGCAGTTAAGACATACTGTAAAATTCCGTTAAGAGCTTTTGGATTTTCTACAGCTGTTGGACGTTTCAAAGCTGAAAGGAACCAATTCCAGTAACCACCAACGGCTACACCAAATTGACTTGGTTGGGCAGGATAAGGTTGTCCTGGTTGACCTTGGTAAGGAGCTTTTTGATAAGCTGCTTGAGTCGGTTGTTGGTAGGCTTGTTGTGGAGCTTGTTGGAAAGCAGGTCCATTCGTTGGAGCAGCCTGAGGAGCCGGTTCTTGAACTGGAGCTACAACTGGTTCTTCTGCAGGAGCAGCTGGCGCTGCGACAAACTCTGGAGCTTGTGGAGCTGCGACTGGTTCTTCAACAGGGGCAGTTGGTGCTGCGACAAACTCTGGGGCTTGTGGCGCTGCGACTGGTTCTTCAACAGGGGCAGTTGGCGCTGCAACAAACTCTGGAGCTTGTGGAGCAGCAACTGGTTCTTCCACAGGTGCAGTTGGTGCTGCGACAAATTCTGGGGCTTGTGGGGTTTCTGGAACCACTACTTCTTCTTGAAATTCTCCTGCAGCCAGTGCTTGAGCAATTTCTTCTGCACTAGCAGAACGACCATTTACGGCTTCGAAATAATCCAGCCAATCTTGTTTTGACATATTTAATCTCCTTAACTATTGTTTATACTAGGGTATTATACAAAATTTCTGAACCATTTTCAATGAAAGACTGGAAAATCCCTGTAATATCTTTTGAAAAACATACAAATTCTACTCATTTTTAGAAATTAGTAAAGAAAACGACCTCTTTTCAGAGGTCGTAGAATGTAGACAAACTATTTTAAAGTAAAATAAGTTAAGCTATTCTTCAAAGAAATAAAAATGAATTCCAATTTTTAAATCGATTCAAAAAAATACCAAAACTTTCCGCCGTGAGAAAAGTGCCTGAAAC